>JAYRTK010000098.1:0-10780 GCA_041919595.1 Lysobacteraceae bacterium | reverse complement strand
CATCGTCGCGACCGCGCTCACCGTCGCCAGTCCGCCGGCGGCGGCGAAGGGGCTGCTGGCCCTCGGCGCCGCGGCCGGCGGCAAGACCCTCGCCAAGATCGCGCTGGGCGCCGCCGGCAGTCTCGCGATCGCGATGATCGGCGCCTTCGCCGGCATCTGGCTCGGGCTTCGCAAACAGCTGAGGGGCGCGATCGACGAGCAGGAACGTCGCGACCTGATCCGCAGCGCCGCGATCAACGGCATGGCGTCGATCGGGTTCGTGGTCTGTCTGCTGGCGCTGGCGCGTTTGGACGACGGCTGGGTCGTCATCATGCTGGCCACGCTGGCGTTCATGACGGTGATCTTCTACCAGACGATGGTGGTCCAACCGCGGGCGATGGCGCGACGGCATGCGCTGGAAGCGCAGCGCGATCCGATGCGCGCGGCGAAGGCGCGCCGACGCGAACGCATCGCATCCCGGATCGGCGCGATCATCGGTTTCGTCTGCGGCTTCGGCGGTCTGATCGCGGGTCTGGTCGCTTCCGGACGGCTCTGAACGCGGACGGCGTCCACGACGCCGCTCCGCGCCGCCGGTTATCCTGCGCGGATGAGGTTCGCCTTCCCCCACCCGCATCCACATCCGCGCGGCCCGCGCGCATGAGCATCGAAGACCGCGCAACGCGTCGCGACGACGAGCCGCTGCGGCTGTTCCACACGCCGGAACACGCCTGCGGCTATTGGCCGGAACGCCAGGCGCGCGATCTGGTGTTCGATCCGGGCGATCCGCGCTTGGCGCAGATGTACCCGATGGCCCTCGGCTGGGGCTTCCGCCGCTCCGGCAATCTGATCTACCGACCGCACTGCCGGGGCTGCCAGGCCTGCGTGGCGGTGCGGATTCCGGTCGCGGACTTCCGGGCGGATCGCAGCCAGCGTCGCTGCCTGACGCGCAACGCCGATCTGGAAACCCGGGTCTGTCCGGCCGAACGCAGCGACGAGCATTTCGCCCTCTACCGGCGCTATCTGGCGGCACGCCATGCCGGCGGCGGCATGGACGACCACGGCGCCGCGGAATTCGACCAGTTCCTGATCAGCGCCTGGGGCCAGGGACGGTTCCTCGAAATCCGCGCCCGCCGACCGCACGGCACCGGCCCCCTGCTCGCGGTGGCGGTGACCGATGTCGTCGCCGACGCCCTGTCCGCCGTCTACACCTTCTACGATCCCGACGCCGTCGAACGCGGACTGGGCACGTTCGCGATCCTGCAGCAGATCGCGTGGGCGCAGCGCGACGGGAAACGTCATCTGTACCTCGGATACTGGATCGACGGTCATCGCAAGATGGCCTACAAACGCCGCTACCGGCCGCTGGAGTCCTTCGACGGGCACGGCTGGTCGCCCTTCCCCGGAGACGCCCCGCCATGACCGTCCGCCGTCCGTTCCGTCTGCAGCGACCGTGGTCCGCGATCCTGCTGTCCGCGATCCTGTCCGCGACCCTGCTGGCGACCGGCTGCGTGCAGGTGCGCGTGCACGGCGGCGCGGACGCGCCGCAGGCAAACGCCGACCGCGCGCCGCTGCGCGTGGCGACCTACAACGTCTCGCTCTACGACGAGGCGGACGGCGGATTGATCCGCCGGCTCGAAGCGGGCGATCCGCAGGCGCGCAGGATCGCCGCCGTGCTGCAGCGGGTACGTCCGGATCTGGTCCTGCTCAACGAGTTCGATTACGACCCCGCCGGACGCGCCGCGGATCTGTTCCAGCGCGACTATCTGGAGGTCGCGCAGGACGGCGGCACGCCGTTGCGTTACCCGTACCGCTATTTCGCCGAGGTCAACACCGGCGTGCCGAGCGGTCTCGATCTCAACGGCGACGGCATCGTCGGCAGCAGCGGCCGCGCGCGCGGCGACGACGCCTGGGGCTACGGCCTGCATCCCGGCCAGTACGGGCTGCTGGTGCTGTCGCGCCACCCGATCGACACCGCGGCGGTCCGCAGTTTCCGTCTGCTGAAGTGGAGCGCGATGCCCGGCGCGGAACGCCCGCACGATCCGGCCGGCCAGCGCCCCTTCCATCCCGATCCGGTCTGGCACGCACTGCGGCTCTCGTCCAAGGCGCACTGGGACGTACCGGTGCGCACGCCGCACGGCCCCCTGCATTTCCTGGTCTCGCACCCCACGCCACCGGTGTTCGACGGTCCCGAGGACCGCAACGGCGCGCGCAACGCCGACGAACTGCGGCTGTGGCGCGCCTATCTCGACGACGCGCCGGCCGATCGCGGCTGGCTGTGCGACGACGCCGGCCGCTGCGGCGGTCTGCCCGCGACGGCGCGGTTCGTGATCGCCGGCGATCTCAACAGCGATCCGATCGACGGCGACAGCCGGCACGCGGCGATCACGGCACTGATCGAACACCCCCGGGTGTTGCGCCATCCCGCGCCGCGCAGCGCCGGCGCCGTCGAGGCCGGGCGCAGGGCCGGCGGCGCCAACGCCGGGCATCGTGGCGATCCCGCCGAGGACACCGGCGATTTCGGCCCGCGGGTCGGCAACCTGCGACTGGATTACGTGCTGCCCTCGACCGGACTGCGGGTGGTCGCATCCGGGGTCTTCTGGCCGGCCCCGGAAACGCCCGATGCCGCATGGGCCGCCGCCTCCGATCACCATCCGGTCTGGGTCGATCTGGTGCCCGCAGGCGACTGACCCCACCCGGCCGGAGGACCGTCCGTCGCCGCGTCCGCGCTCGCTGTGCACGACCCGGGAACGGGTATATGCTGGCCCCATGATGCTCGGCAATCCTGATGTGAAGGCCGAGACAGAAGACGGAGCCGGGGGAGCTCTTGTTGCGGAAGTCGCCGTGGGTACGGCGATCGATTCGCTATCACGGACGCTGCCCGTCGGCGCCCAGGTGGCCATCGCCTGGCGTCACGCCCGTCTTGGTCTCGGCAGCGCCCGCAGCGCCACCGGCGACGAAGTGCTGCGCGCGACCGTGCTCGCCCATCTGGACGACGACCGGCCCGCCACGGTGCCGGAAGGCATGCTGATCCACCGTCATGACGGCGAAGACGGCGACCGCACCACGCTCGGCGTGAGCTTCGCGTCGCCGCCGCCCGCGCACTGGGCGCAGGACGCGTGGTTCGCGATGGCGCGCGATCTCGTCGCCGCCTCGCTGCGTCTGGCCGAGGCCGACGCGAAGATCGAGACCCTCGAAAAATCCAAGCGCCTGCAACAGGCGTTGTACGGGATCTCCGACCTCTCCGGTTCGAAACTGGAAATGGGGGAGATGCTGACGCGCATCCACCAGATCGTCGGCGGCCTGATGCCCGCCGAAAACTTCTACATCGTCCAGTACGACGACAAGCGCGAAACCATCCGCTATCTCTATTTCGCGGACAGCCGAGACACCTTCGATCCGGACCCGAACACCGAGTTCGCGATCGATCACGACATGCACAGCATGACCGCGGCGCTGCTGCGTCACGGCAGTCCGCTGCTCGGATCTCCCCGCGAGATCATCGACACGCTGCGGATCCCGGACGACGAATACGCGGGCGGCCCGATGAGCGAGGACTGGCTGGGGGTGCCGTTGCTGCGCGATGCCCAGGTCTGCGGCGCGATCGTGGTGCAGGACTACGATCGTCGGAACCGCTACGACAGCGAAGACCTCGCCCTCCTCGAATACGTCGCCCAGCACATCCTCACCGCGCTCGACCGCAAGACCGCGCAGGTCGAACTGGAGCGACGGGTGCGCGAACGCACCCTGGCGCTGGAACTGGCCAACAACGAACTGCACGCTGAAATCCTCGAACGCCAGCGCGCGGAGAAACTGCAGCAGGCCCTGTTCCGGATCACCGACCTGTCGGTAAGCGCCGACAGTCTCGAACGCTTCTACGCCGACCTGCACTCGATCATCGGCGAATTGCTGTACGCGAAGAACTTCTACATCGCGATGCTCGCGGCCGAAGGCACGCGGATCGAATTCCCGTATTCCGTCGACGAAGTGGATACCCGCCCGATGAGTGGCCGACCACGCGCGAAGGGCCTGACCGAATACGTGATCGACACCGGCCAACCGCTGCTGGCCGACCGGGAGCGCATTCGGCACCTGGAATCGCAGGGACTCGTGCGCAGCATCGGAACGCTCGCGTATTGCTGGCTCGGCGTTCCGCTGACCCGCGACGGCAGCGTGATCGGCGTGATCGGCGTGCAGAGCTACTCTTCTGGCGCGGCCTTCACCGAACGCGACCAGGAATTGCTGACCTTCGTCGGCCACCACATCGACGCCGCCCTCGCGCGCAAACGCGCACAGGACCATCTGGTCGCCGCGCACGCCGAACTGGAATCGCGGGTGCAGATCCGCACCCGGGAACTGGCCGACGCCAACCGCGAACTGCGCGAGCAGATCGCCGAGCGCCTGCGCGCCGAGCAACGGCTGCGCCATCAGGCGCGCCACGACGGCCTCACCGGCCTGCCCAACCGCGCGCAGTTGCAGGAGCGGCTGGACGACGCCATCGCCCGGGTTTCGACCAACGGCGGAAAACCCTTCGCGGTGCTGTTCCTAGACATCGATCGCTTCAAGCTCATCAACGACAGCGTCGGACACGTCGCCGGCGACGAACTGCTGGTCGAAGCGAGCCGCCGGATCTCGCAGGTGATCGGTCGCGACGACATCGTCGCCCGTCTCGGCGGCGACGAATTCGCGCTGCTCGCCGAAGAGATCGACGGCGCCGCGCACGCCGAGCGTTATGCCGCGGCGATCCTGCGCTCGATCGGCCAACCGCTGTGGATCGAGGGCCGCGAGGTCTTCCCCTCGGCCAGCATCGGCATCGCCCTGTGGCATCCGCGCTACCGCAAGAGCGAGGAGTTGCTGCGCGACGCCGATGCCGCGATGTATCGCGCGAAACGCGAAGGACGCAACCGCAGCGAGTTGTTCGACGAGGAAATGCGCGCCGAGGCGATGCATCTGCTCGATCTGGAAGCCGATCTGCGCCGGGCGATCATGCACGATGCGTTCGAACCGCATTTCCAGCCGATCCGGCGCCTGCACGACAACGCCCACATCGGTTACGAAGCGCTGGTGCGCTGGAACCACGAGCATCGCGGGCTGCTGATGCCCTCGGAGTTCATCGGCGTCGGCGAGGACAGCACCCTGATCGAGCAGGTCGACTGGCTGATGTACGCGCACGTGGTCGCCTCGATGAGCGAATATCCGCAGCGCTACGTGTCGATCAACGTCTCGCCGCGGCACTTCCTGTCCGACAACTTCGCCGATCGACTGCTGCGCATGCTCGACGAGTCCGATCAGGATCCGGGTCGCCTGCGCATCGAGATCACCGAAGTCGCGCTGATCGAGGATGCGCAGCGCGCGCGGCGCGTGCTGCACGACCTGCGCAACCACGGCATCGCCGCGCTGCTGGACGATTTCGGCACCGGTTTCTCGGCGCTGTCCTATCTGCACCGTTTCCCGATCCAGGGCCTGAAGATCGATCGCAGCTTCGTCGCCGGTCTCGAAGGCGATTCCAGCACCGAAAGTCTGGCCGTGGTCCGCGCGATCCTGGCGATGGCGATCACCCTGGGCATCGACACCATCGCCGAAGGCATCGAGACCGAACGTCAGCGCGAGATCCTGATCGCACAGGGCTGCCAGTTCGGCCAGGGCTATCTGCTGGGCGTTCCGCAGCCGCTGCAGCGCAACAACCATGGCAGCCGCCGCCAGCCATCGAAGCCGCACTGATCCGGACACCGGCGCCCGTGCGGCACCGGGCGGAAACTCAGGTCGCGCCGGGGCCGGCTTCCGCCGTCGCCGGCAACGATTCCGACGGTGCGTTCGCCGGTTCCGCGGTCGGACCGATCACCGGCAGCGCCGCCGGCACCGGCTCGGCTTCGCGCAGACCGAAGCCGAACATGCCTTCGCTCAAGGTCGAGACCACCATCCGCACCATGCCGCTGGGCACCATCAACTCCAGGGACAACGCGCGGCCCTCCGGCGTGCGGCCCTCGATCGTCATCTCGATGAAGGCACCGCCGGTATCGATCGTGGTGCAGGCCACATGCGGACCGGCGGGACCGTCCTGCAGGAACGGACGGATCGGGTCGCCCAGGGCCTCCAGCGCCTGCGGGAAAAAGAACACCGCATAACCGTTGTTGTCGTTCATCGATGACTCCTGTGTTGCGGCGGAGCGTAGCAGCTCCGACGGCACGGCGGCCTTCAGTGCGATGCGATGCGCGAACGCCGGGCCGTCCTGCCGCGATGGGGCCGGGATCAGCGCAATTCGATCGTCAGTGCCGCCGCCGCATCGCGCGCCTTCTCGCGCGCGTCGTCGATGTCGGTGCCGAGCGCCAGCGTCACCGCCACGCGACGATGACCTTCGACGACGGGTTTGCCGAACAACCGCAGCGCGGTGTCCGGAGCGCGCAGCGCCTCGGCCACGCCCCCGAACACCGGCACGCCGTGACCATGCGCGAGCACCGCGCAGGAAGCCGACGGGCCGTTGTGGCGGAGCGCGGGAACGGGCAGCCCGAGGATCGCGCGCGCATGCAGCGCGAATTCGCTGAGATCCTGCGAAATCAGCGTCACCAGCCCGGTATCGTGCGGACGCGGCGACACTTCCGAGAACCAGACGTCGTCGCCCTTCACGAACAACTCGACGCCGAACAGTCCCCAGCCGCCGAGATCGTCGGTCACGGTGCGCGCGATCTGTTGCGCGCGTTCGAGCGCGAGCGCGGACATCGGCTGCGGCTGCCAGCTCTCGCGATAATCGCCGTCGCGCTGCAGATGACCGACCGGGTCGCAGAAATCGGTACCGCCGGCATGACGCACGGTCAGCAGGGTGATCTCGTAATCGAAATCGATGAACCCCTCGACGATCACGCGGCCCGCGCCGGCGCGCCCGCCGGTCTGGGCGTAGTCCCAGGCCTGATCGGCTTCCTCGGCACTGCGGACCAGACTCTGGCCCTTGCCGGAGGACGACATCACCGGTTTCACCACGCAGGGCATGCCGATCTCCGCAACCGCCGCGCGGTAGTCCTCGCGCGTATCGACGAAACGATAGGGCGACGTGGGCAGCCCGAGCGTTTCCGCGGCGAGCCGGCGGATGCCTTCCCGATCCATCGTCAATCGCGCGGCGCGGGCGGTCGGCACGATGCGGGTATGGGTGCCGCGACCGGCGAACTCGTGCTCCAGTTGCACCAGGGTCTCGGTGTGGATCGCTTCGATCTCGGGGACGATCAGGGTCGGTCGCTCCTCGGCGATCAGATCGCGCAGGGCCTGCGCATCCAGCATGCTCAGGACATGGCTGCGATGCGCGACCTGCATCGCCGGGGCATCGGCGTAACGGTCGACGGCGATCACCTCGCAGCCGAAGCGCTGCAGTTCGATGGCCACTTCCTTGCCCAGCTCGCCGGCCCCTAGCAGCAGCACCCGGACGGCGGAGGGGGACAGGGGGGTGCCGAATTCGGCGACGGGGCTGATACGCATGACGGGCGACTCGCGGGGAAAGTGTCCATTTTAAATCAATGGCTTGCGGAAAATCCGCCGATACGGCCACGCCGTCTGTCGGATCGACATTGCATGAAGTGATATCTTTTTGATATCACATTACAGCGCCCTTTCCTCCCAGCGAGTCGACGTCATGAAAGAGAACCCCTCCCGTTCGCTCCCCGGCATTCCGGTACTGCTGATCCTGATCGCGATGGTCTGCCTGGGCGCATTCCTCATCGCCATCAGTGCCCGGGACGGAACATTCGGCTGGATCGCCGGGATCGTCCTCGTGATCGTGGCGTTCTTCCTGATGCTGGGGCTGTACAAGGTGGAACCGAACCAGGCGGCGGTGCTGGATCTGTTCGGCAAGTACGTGGGCACCGTCAAGGACAACGGACTGCGCTGGAACAACCCCTTCTACGGCAAGAAGAAGGTGTCCCTGCGGGTGCGCAACTTCGAAAGCAGCAAGCTCAAGGTCAACGAACTGGACGGCAGCCCGATCGAGATCGCCGCGGTCATCGTCTGGCAGGTCGTGGACAGCGCCGAAGCGGTCTACAACGTCGACGATTACGAGAGCTTCGTGCACATTCAGTCGGAATCGGCGGTGCGCACGATGGCCACCAGCTATCCCTACGACCAGCACGAGGATGGCCAGCTCGCGCTGCGCAGCCATGCCGCCGAGGTCTCCCGGCATCTGATGGAGGAATTGCAGGAACGCCTGGCCGATGCCGGCGTGAAGGTGCTGGATTCGCGCATCAGCCACCTCGCCTACGCACCCGAGATCGCCCAGGCGATGCTGCAGCGCCAGCAGGCCAACGCGATCATCGCCGCGCGCACCCGGATCGTGCACGGCGCCGTGGGCATGGTCGAAATGGCGCTGGCCGAGCTGCAGAAGAACGGCGTGGTCAACCTCGACGAGGAGCGCAAGGCGCAGATGGTCAGCAATCTGCTGGTCGTGCTCTGCGGCGAACGCGCGACCCAACCGATCGTCAACACCGGTTCGCTGTACTGACCGCCGGGACGCGCCATGAGCGAAAAGAAGGCTTATCCGCTGCGCATCAACGCCGAGATCCTCGCGGCCACGCAGCGTTGGGCCGATGACGAACTGCGCAGCCTCAACGCCCAGATCGAATACGTGCTGCGCGATGCGTTGCGCAAGGCCGGGCGGCTGAAACCGCCCGGCGACGCCGCGGAGCAGTCCCCCACCAACGGAGAAGAATCGCCATGATCCACGTGATCCACAGGATCGAACGCCGTCTCTGCCATATACCAGGCGACGCCCGCGGCCGCATGCGCGCCCTCTGGCTCACGGCGCTGTCGTCGCTCATCGTCTTCGGCGCGCCGATCGCCCTCCCCGTCCGCGCGCAGGAAACTCCGGCGGAAACCATGAAGAACGCCGCCGACTTCGATCCGGTGCAGGCCGCGACCGCGGTGCTCGATGCGATGGACGCGGGCGACTTCGCCGCGGTCCGCGCGCGCTTCGACGAGACGATGACCGCGGCGGTGAGTGAAGCGCAGCTCGCCGCGATCTGGACCGCGTTGCCGGCCCAGGTCGGCGCGGCCAGGGGGCGCGGCGAAGCCCAGACAAGAACCCGGGACGGGACCCGTCTGGTCCGGATTCCGCTGCGCTACGAGAATGCGACCATCGACGCGCTGTTCGCGTTCGAGGCCGACGGCAGGCTCTCTGGCTTCCGGCTGGCACCCGCGGAAAGCGCCGCGGCGACGCCTCCGCCGGTGCCGGCGGAGGCGAACTACGCCGAAACCGACCTGCAGATCGGCGATGCCGAAGCACCGCTGCCGGCGACGCTGACGCTGCCGAAGGGCAAGGGCCCCTTCCCCGCCGTGGTTCTGGTGCATGGCTCCGGCCCGCACGATCGCGACGAATCCATCGGCCCGAACAAACCCTTTCTCGATCTCGCCCGCGGTCTGGCCGAACGCGGCATCGCCGTGCTGCGCTACGAAAAGCGCACCCGCGCCCATCCACGCCAGTTCGAGGACGGCGGCGACGTCGACCGTGAAACCACCGACGACGCGGTGAAGGCCGCCGCGCTGCTGCGGACCGTGGCCGGCATCGATCCGAAACGCGTCTACATCCTCGGCCACAGCCAGGGCGGCATGATGGCACCGCGCATCGGCAGCCGCGACCCCGCGATCGCCGGCCTGATCCTGCTCGCGGCGCCGTCCCGGCCACTGCTCGACATCCTGATCGAGCAGAACCGGCGCATGGCCGTGCTCAACGACGGCAAGACCGACGACGGCGAGAACGCGGAACTCGCGAAACTCGTGGCGCGCGTCGCCGCGGTGCGTCGCGGCGAACAGGTCTCCGGTGCGGACGCGCCGCTCGGCATACCGACCGCCTACTGGACGAGCATCGAGGCGGTGGATCCGGTCGCCGAAGCGCTGGCGACGAAGCAGCCGCTACTGATCCTGCAGGGCGCGCGCGATCTGCAGGTGGTGGATGCCGACTGGCAGCGCTGGAAGGAAGCCTTCCACAACGACCCGCGCGCAACCTTCAAACTGTACGAGACGCTCAACCATCTCGGCATTCCCGGCGAAGGCACGCTGCAGGATTACGGCACGCCGGGACACGTCGCGCCGGAACTGATCGCCGACGTGGCCGCGTGGATCGGTGCATCGGGACGGAAGGGAAAATGACCTCATGCGCCGCGAATTCACCGTCGTTCCGCCCGATCTGCGCTGGGCCCTGATCCCGACGATGCTCGGCGCCGCTGTCGCGATCGTCGGCATCGCGATCGCGGCGCGCCAGGAGCCGGGGCTGTGGCTGATGCTGGTTCCGATCGCACTGGTGCCGGGCTCGACGGCATGGGTGCTCCGGCGCAGGCGCGTTGTGCTGGACGGCGACCTGCTGCAGATCAGCGGCGGGGTCAACGGCACGCGTGTGCGCGTCGGCGATCTCGATGCGGATGCCGGCCGCATCGTCGATCTCGGGGAAGCCACGACGCTGCGCCCGATGCTGCGGATCTTCGGCACCGCGATGCCCGGCTTCCGCGCCGGACACTTCCGGTTGCGCGATCGCTCGCGCGCCTTCCTGCTGTTGACCGCGACGACGAAGGTCCTGGTCCTGCGCGAACGCTCCGGGCGCCTGTTGCTGCTGAGCCTGGAACGTCCACAGGCGTTGCTCGACGCGCTGCGCGAGGCGACGGCGGGGAACGCCCGGCAGCGCTGAACATCGGCTCGGGATGCCGGGCTCTTACCATTTTTCGCCGGGATCAATAAGCTGTCGCGCATGCGTCCCCTGCCCCGCATCCTGCTGAACAGCGCCACCGTCGAAGTCTGGCCGGCGTGGCTGCTGACCGCGCGCAGCAACCAGGACGCG
>JAYRTK010000097.1:0-10787 GCA_041919595.1 Lysobacteraceae bacterium | reverse complement strand
GCCCGCGATCCGCAGAGATCGCCCTTCCGGAGACCAGCGCATGTTCCTCGCCACGCTGTTCGCGGCCCAGCTCTCCGCCCAGATCGCCACGGTCGAACCCGCCTATGCCGAGGCCAAGGCCCGCGCCGACGAATACGAAGCGCTGCTGTTGCCGAAGGACAGCGCCGCCCTGGTGGATGCCCAGACCCGCGCGCTGGAAGCCGCGCTGCTGGTCTGCGGTCCGGCCTCGCCGCGGCTGCCGCCGGTCACGGTGGTGGTGCGCGTCGGCCGCGACGGCCTGCCGGACAGCACTTGGCGCAAGGGCGAGTCGGACTTCGGCGCCTGCATCGAACGCGAACTCGGCGCGGCGCGACTGCCGGTCGCGACGGGCAAGCCGTTCTATTCGTCGTACGAACTGTCGTTCGCGCCGTGATGCCGCCGTTTTTCCGACGGAAATCCGAATGCTCATGACACGGCGCCTCGCTCCGCTGCTCGCACTTTCGCTCTGCGTGCCGATGCCCGCGGACGCGCGCTCGGTCAACCCCAAACACCTCAAGCCGACGCAAACGCCGACGGCCTACACCCTGACCGCGCCGTACACGTTCCGGGAGAAGGCGGCGACCTTCATCGTGCGGCCGGGCACCTACGTCGTGCAGTTCGAGAACGATCGCTACGACTATCTGATCGGCCCGGAAGAATGCCTGCTGGTCTTCGTCGGCCCGGTGCCGGAAGGCGATCACGCGCAGGAGCCCGGCCGACACTGCGGCATCGAACTGCCGAAGGATCCGTCGCAGGGGGCGACCTTCTTCTCCATGCGCCAGTACATCGCACCGAACCCCGTGGTGGGCCCCCTGATCAACGCGATCATCGCCTACGGCGAAGGCAAGTTCATGTTCTGGTCGGCGAAGCATCGCGATCAGGCATTGCGGGCCCTGCTCGTGCCGCAGCCGACCGCTGCCGACGCAGCGACGCCCTGACGTCGCGGCACACCGGCAGGCACGACGCGGGAATCGCACAGGGCATCCACGACCCGCTCCGGGGAATCACCCGATCAGTAGCCCGCCGCATCCAGGGCATGATCGGCCTGCTGCCGGCCGATCTCGATCAACTCGCGGGCACGCCAGAATTCGTAGAAGAAACTGCTGTCGCGCGAAACACGGACCAGGAGGTCCGGCGGATCGATGGCCAGTTGCATGCGCGAGAGCTGCCCCTGCATGGTGTCGAGCGAACGCGCCATCAGGTCGATCAGGCCGGTCTGCGCCTGCTCCGCCGCCTTGCGCGTGAACCACTGCGCCAGCATCGCGCCGGCCGTCTCCTTTTCGTCCGCCTCGATGCCCGCCTCGACCGGCGGGCGTGCGGACGCGCGCGCGCCGTCGTCCGTCGGGCGCGGCCCACGGCCCTGCGCACTGACGGCGCGGGCGTTGACGTCGACCGCGATCACCACGTCGGCCAGCGCCTGGCGCATGGCGGCCATCGGCACGGGGTTGAGCAGGCCGCCGTCGACCAGTTCGCGGCCTTCCCATTGCACCGGCGTGAACACCAGCGGGATCGCCATGGAAGCGCGGATGGCGTCGAACAACGAACCGCGGGTGAGCCACACCTCGCGCTGCGCGCGCAGGTCGGTCGCGACCGCGGTGAAGGGAATCGGCAGGGATTCGATCCGATGCCGGCCGACGATCGCCTGCAACTCGCCCATCAGCCGGTCGCCGGTGAACAGGCCGGGCCGGCCGATGCCGAAATCGAGCAGACGGAAGACATCGGTGCGGGTGAGGGTGAGCACCCAGTCGCGATAGGCCGGCAACTGTCCCGAGGCATGGATGCCGCCGACCAGCGCGCCCATCGAGGCGCCCGCGATCGCGGCGATCCTGAGTCCGCGCGCCTCGATCGCCTCGATCACGCCGATGTGCGCGAGTCCGCGGGCGCCGCCGGCGCCGAGTACCAGCGCGACGCTCTGCGCGCCCTCAGACGTCATAGGCCGAAATCGCGAGCTGCAGCATCGATTTCATCTGCTCGCGCAGCGACGCCGGCTCGACGATCTGGGCGTCGGGGCCATAGTGCAGGATGTCCATCAGCAGCTCGCGCGGCGCGCTGTAGGGCACCTTGCGCTCGAAGCGGCCATCGGGCAGGAACCGGTCCTGCTGCTGCGAGTGCCAGTGTTCGTCGGCGACCCAGCGCGCGATCTTCTGGTTGAACACGATCGTCGCCCAGCCCTTGGGCGCGCCGGAAAAGATGCCGTAACTGCCGGCGAGGTGCGCGTTCAGTTCCTCGTCGGGCACGTCGCGGGCGACGCCGTCCTGCATCCGCGGGGTGGCGATGCGATCGACCGAGAAACTGCGCAGGGCGTCGCGATCGTGATCGTAGGCATCGAGATACCAGTTGCCGCGGTAATGGGTGATGCGCTGCGGCGAGACCGTGCGCCGGGTCTTCTCGTCGGTCGAACGCGCGCGGTATTCGAAACTCAGTTGCTTGCGCTCCAGCACCGCCGAACAGACGATGCGGAAGACCTGCTCGTCCATCCTGCGGGTGCGATGCGGAATCACGCGGACGCGCTCGACCGGCCAGCGCTTGCCCGGGGCGTGTTCCTCCAGCAGCTTCTCGATCCGCTGCTGCAGCGGCGCCAGCGCCGAGGACAGCACGCCGCCGCCGGTGCGGCTGAGCAACTGCTGCGCCGCGAGCAGCGCGTGCAGTTCCTCCGAGTTGAGCCACAGCCCGGGCAGTTCGAAGCGCTCGCCCTCGTGCGGGTCGTAGCGGAAGCCGGCCTCGCCGTCGCCGACGATCGGCGCCATCAGCGCGTCGCGCAGGAAGGCCAGATCGCGGTAGGCGGTGGCGCGCGAACACTCCAGTTCGTCCTGCAGGCGCTTCACCGTCACCGGGTAGCGGGCGCTCTTGAGGATGCGGTGCAGCGAGAGAATGCGTTCGTAACGGTCCATGTGTTCGAGGATGGCGGTCGGCGGGGGGAGACTGGCGGCGGCCGGCGGCGCGCTGCGATCGATGACGCATCGTACACGGTGGCCGCCTCACCGCATGAGACGGCGCACGGACCCGCGCCCCTCCGCGACGCTGGACAAGCGCCGCGAGCCTGTGTTCGCCTATGCGCCCGGTGCCGGCACGACCGCGGGCCAGGGCCCGGACGGTCGGCGGTGCAGTTTCGAAGGGATTCCCAGGAGCGATATGTCGACCCCACACCGCCTCTTTGCCGGTCTCCGCCTGGACGGCATCGGACTCGCCGGCGCGCTGACGTGCGCGCTGGTCGCTTCGACGCCCGCCGCGGCCGCGAAGCGCGCGCCGAAAGCGGCGCCGAAACCCGCACCGGTACGCGAAACGCTGCCGATGGTGCGGCCGACGCCGTTCTCCACCGGCCCGGTCGCGGCCACCGCACCCGCCGGCTGGACGCTGGAGATCCCGCCGAAGGTCGAGCGCGGCACGCGCTACGATCTCATTCCCGAGCATGGCCTGATCGTCCTGCGCGCGCGCGCCGACGCCAGCAACGCGTCCCTGCGTCATGGACTGTTCGCCGACCCGAAGTTGACGCCCACCCTGCAGTGGCGCTGGCGGACCGAACGCACGGTGCAGAACGCGACGCTGGGACGCAAGGACTACGAGGACAGCGCCGCACGGGTCTGCGTGTATTTCGACCGCGACCCGGAGACGATGACGCTCAAGGAACGGACGCGGCTGAAGCTGGAGCGGACCCGCCACGGCAATCGCGTGCCCACCGCGGGGTTGTGCTACGTATGGGACAACCAGCATCCGGTGAACACGATTCTCGACAGTGCGGAAACACCGTTCGTCGCGATGGTGGTGGCCAGCAGCGGCCCGGAGCATCTCGGACGCTGGCAGACGCTGCAGCGCGACGTGGTGGACGACTACCGGCGCGCGTACAACACCGATCCGCCGCGGATCATCGGTGTGTCGGTGGCGGTGGACACCGCCGATACCGGCGAACCGGCCAACACCTGGTTCGGCGACATCGCCTTCGTCGGCGCGCGGTCGCGGTGACGACCGACCCGACCGGCGACGGTCCGCCGGTTGGCCGCTCTTCCCCGCTTTTTCCGCTGTCGCTCTCGTCCTTTCCCGCATCCACGGAGCGCTTCCCATGTCTTCGTTCCATCCCGTCGCCGCCCGCCGCCTCGCCTGGTCGCTCGCACCGCTGTCCCTGCTTGCCGCGCTCGCGGCCTGGGCCGGCCCGAAGGAAGACATGAAGGCCCTGAGCGTGAAATTCCTGGCCCAGCGCAGCTATCACGTGGTGATGGTGAGCAGCGACAAGCGCGTGCCGAAGTCGGAAATGGACTTCGTGGCACCGGACCGCTACCGCATGCAGTCGCCGGCAGGCCCGCAGGTGGTGATCGGCGACACGATGTACATGAGCCTCGACGGCCGGATCATGCGCGTGCCGATGCCGAAGGGCATGATGACCCAGTGGCGGCAGGCCGATCGCGCCTTCCGCGAAATCGATCGCGCCGAGATCGAAGCGCTCGGCACCGAGGTCGTCGACGGCAAGCCGGCGAAGAAATACCGCATGCTCCAGACCTTCGACGGCATGCGCACGAACTCGCTGCTGTGGGTGGGCGCGAACGGTCTGCCGGTGAAGATGGAGACCACCGGCACGGTCGGCAAACGCACCTACACGACCACGATCCACTATTCGCGCTACAACGACCCGTCGCTCCGGCTCGACGCGCCCCCCCGCGCCCCCCCCCACAATGGCGGGATGTCCGCACCGCCGCACGAGCCCCGCCTGAACCTCTCGCCCTCGCCCGGCGACGAGGTCAAGCACACCACCTGCTACATGTGCGCGTGCCGATGCGGCCTGAAGGTCTGGATCCGCGACGGGCAGATCCGCTACCTCCAGGGCAATCCCGATCACCCGGTCAACAAGGGCGTGCTCTGCGCCAAGGGGTCGGCCGGGATCATGCAGCACTATTCGCCGGCACGGCTGCGCAAGCCGATGCTGCGCACCGGAGAACGCGGCAGCGGCGAGTTCCGCGAAATCGAATGGGACGAAGCGCTGGCGCTGGCGACCTCGTGGCTGAAGCCGATCCGCGAGCGCAATCCCGACGAGCTCGCGTTCTTCACCGGTCGAGACCAGTCGCAGGCGCTCACCGGCTGGTGGGCGCAGCAGTTCGGCACCGTCAACTACGCCGCGCACGGCGGCTTCTGTTCGGTGAACATGGCCGCGGGCGGGCTGTACAGCATCGGCGGCAGTTTCTGGGAATTCGGCGAACCCGACTGGGAGCACACGCGCTATCTGATGCTGTGGGGCGTGGCCGAAGACCACGACTCCAATCCGATCAAGCTCGGCCTGGGCAAGCTCAAGGCGCGCGGCGCGAAGATCGTCGCGATCAATCCGGTGCGCACCGGTTACGGTGCGATCGCCGACGAATGGATCGGCATCCGGCCCGGCACCGACGGCCTGTTCGCGTTCGCGCTGATCCACGAACTGCTGCGCAACGACCGCATCGATCTCGATTACCTCGTGCGCTACGCCAACGCGCACTGGCTGGTGATCCGCAATCCCGGCGGCGCCGACGATGGGCTGTTCGCGCGGGATGAAGATGGCAGGCCGCTGTGCTGGAACAGCGCGACGCGGACCGCGATCGACGCCAACGCCATCGATATCCACCCCGCCATCGTCGGCGAGCACACGCTGCCCGACGGCCGCATCGCCGTTCCCGTGTTCCAGCGGCTGGCCGAACGCTACCTCGATCCGCAGTACGCGCCGGATGCGGTGAGCGAACGCTGCGGCATTCCCGCCGACACCATCCGCCGGATCGCGCGCGAACTCGCGCAGGCGGCCTTCGAGAGCCACCTCGAACTGCCGGTCCGCTGGACCGACGCCTGGGGCCGCGCGCACGACACGATGGTCGGCCGCCCGGTCGCGATGCACGCGATGCGCGGGATCAGCGCGCACAGCAACGGCTTCCACACCTGCCGCGCGCTGCACGTGCTGCAGATGCTGCTCGGCGCGATCGATGCGCCCGGCAGTTTCCGCTACCAGCCGCCGTTCCCGAAGCCGGTGCCGCCGGCGAACCGGCCCGGCAAGGCGCGTCGCGACAACGGCACGCTGGACGCCGCGCCGCTGGGCTTCGTGCAGGGACCGGAGGATCTCGTCGTCGATGCGCAGGGGCAGCCGCGGCGCATCGATCACGCGTATTCGTGGGCCTATCCGCTGTCGTCGCACGGCATGATGCATACGGTGATCCGCAACGCCTGGGCCGGCGACCCGTACAAGATCGACACGCTGCTGATGTTCATGGCCAACATGAGCTGGAACTCGGCGATGAACACGCGCGAGACCCTGCACTGGCTCACCGACAGGGACGCCAACGGCGACTACAGGATCCCGCACATCATCTACAGCGACGCCTACGCCAGCGAGATGGTGGCCTACGCCGATCTGGTGCTGCCGGACACGACCTATCTCGAACGCCACGACGCGATCAGCCTGCTCGACCGGCCGATCTCCGATGCCGACGGCGCGTCCGACGCGATCCGGCATCCGGTGTTCGATCCGGCGACACAGCATGACGGCGACGGCCATCCGCGCGACGTGCGCGGCTTCCAGTCGGTGTTGCTGGATCTCGGCGCGCGCCTCGGCCTGCCCGGCATGACCGACGAGAACGGCGCGCCGAAATACCGCGACTACGCGGATTACATGGTGAATCACGAACGCGCGCCCGGCGTCGGCCTGCTCGCGGGCTGGCGCGGCGCGAACGGCGACGAACACGGCAAGGGCGCGCCGAATCCCGATCAACTGCGACGCTACATCGAGCACGGCGGCTTCTGGCATGCGCCGATTCCCGAATCCGCGCGCTACTACAAGATGGCGAACCGCGACTATCTGCAATGGGCGCATCGCTTCGGATTCATCGCCACCACCGATCCGATTCCGCTGCAGTTGTATTCGGAAACCCTGCAGAAATTC
Organism: Lysobacteraceae bacterium; assembly: GCA_041919595.1. Classification (GTDB taxonomy): domain Bacteria; phylum Pseudomonadota; class Gammaproteobacteria; order Xanthomonadales; family Xanthomonadaceae; genus Lysobacter_I. The sequence continues at coordinate 3,883 of JAYRTK010000097.1, read as the reverse complement.
AGGCTCGCCGCGCAGGGCCATGGCGCGCTGCAGCCACCGCAGGCGCATCGCGAACGCGTGGCCACGTACTTCGACCCGCTGCCGATGTGGTACGAGCCCTTCGAAGGCGAGCAGGTCGCCGACACCGCCTTTCCGCTGTCGGCGCTGACCCAGCGCCCCATGTTCATGTATCACGCCTGGGGTTCGCAGAACGCGTGGTTGCGACAGATCGCGACGCGCAACTTTCTGTATCTGCACCCCGACACCGGCGCGCGTTTCGGCATCGCCGACGAAGATTGGGTCGAAGTGTCCTCGCACCACGGCACGATCACCGTGCAGGCGAAGTTCGCCGGCAACGTGCAGCCGGACACGGTGTGGACCTGGAACGCCATCGGCAAACGCAAGGGCGCGTGGAAGCTCGCGAGCGACGCGCCCGAAGGCCAGAAGGGCTTCCTGCTCAACCATCTGATTTCCGACCTCACCCCGCGCGGCGATTACGCCAATGCCGATCCGGTCACCGGGCAGGCGGCGTGGTTCGATCTGCGCGTGGCGATCCGCAGGGCCGATACCGCCGGCATCAGCGCGCCGCAGTTCGTGCCACTGCCGTTCGGTGCGGAACACGATGCGATGCGCGATGCGCCGCTGCGCTACGGCGCGGCGATGCGCGCCAAGGACGCCGCTCGATGATGCGCGCGTTGCGGTTGACGGTCGGCTGGCTGGCGCTGATGCTCGGCGCCTGCGCGGTGCTGGTGTTCGGATTCGCTTTGATCGACCCCGCCGGCATGCAGGCCAGCAACGACGCCGATCCGTTCGGCACGCCGCCGTCGACAGGCGCCACGCTGGCTGGCCTGGCGATGTCGGTGGCGGTGAAAGCCTGCGGCGCCTGGCTCGTCGCCACGTCGCGCGCGAGCGCTTCCAACGCGGATCCGCGCATCCGGAAGAAGACGCCATGACCGATCTGCCGCCACCGTCGAAGAAGAAGCTCGGTCTGGTGATCGATCTCGACACCTGCGTCGGCTGCCACGCCTGCGCGGTCAGCTGCAAGCAGTGGAACGCGGGCGGCATCGCCGGGCCGCTCACCGACGAACAGCCGTACGGCAAGGATCCGTCTGGCGTGTGGTTCAACCGCGTGCACAGCTACGAGATCGCGGCGACGTCGGCCTGCGCGTCGTCGGGCAGCATCGCCGCGGAAGCCGCTCAACCCGCGATGACCCTGCACTTCCCGCGCAGTTGCCTGCACTGCGAAACGCCGGCCTGCGTGACCGTCTGTCCCACCGGCGCCAGCTACAAGCGCGCGGAGGACGGCATCGTGCTGGTCGACGAGGACAAGTGCATCGGCTGCAAGCTGTGTTCGTGGGCCTGCCCCTACGGCGCGCGCGAATACAGCGCGGTCGAAGGCGTGATGAAGAAATGCACGCTGTGCGTCGATCGCATCTACAACGCACATCTGCCCGAAGCCGAACGCCAGCCCGCCTGCGTGCAGGCCTGCCCCACGAAGGCCCGCCACTTCGGCGATCTCGGCGACCCCGAGTCCGACGTGTCGAAACTCGTCGCCGCACGCAACGGCGTCGCGCTGATGCCGGAACTCGGCTACGCCCCGGTGAACCGCTACCTGCCGCCGCGTCCGCGACGTACGGGCGGCGAGGCGCCCGCGCCGTCACAGGACGAGGCGCTCGACACCGCCGCGTTGCCGCCGCTGCTGCGCTGGCTGGATCGGGTGTTGAGCCGATGACGCGACGGTCCGTGCACTGCGTTCTCCGCTTCCGCCTGCGCGACCGTGTCGCGCAAGCGAGGCGCGCATGAACCCCGCGTTCTCCGTCATCGTCTTCACCACCCTCACCGGCACCGGTTTCGGCCTGTGGTTCTGGATCGCGCTGCGCATCGCGCTCGGCGACCGGCCGCAGTGGTTCGACGGCCTTGGCTGGATGTTCGGGTTGTTGGCTGCCGCGGCGCTGGTCGCGGTCGGCGTGATCGCCTCGCTCTGGCATCTCGGCAAACCGGCACGGGTCTGGCGCGCGTTCTCGCAATGGCGCAGTTCCTGGATGTCGCGCGAAGGCGTGTTCGCGGCCGGCAGTTTCGCCGCCGCTGCGGCATTGTTTGCGATCCAGTGGGCGAATGGCCCCGCCTGGGCGACACGCGCGATCGCCGCACTGCTCGCCATCCTGTGCGTGCTGGCAGTGTTCTCGACCGCGATGATCTACGCGTCGCTCAAGCCGATTCCGGCGTGGCGGCATCGTCTGGTCGTGCCGGCGTATCTGCTGTTCGCTGCGCTCGGCGGTGGCCTGCTGTTCGGACCGTTCGCCGGCACCACGCTGGATGCGCCTAACCTCGTCGGCGCGGGCATCGTCGTCGGCGCGATCGCGCTGTGGCGGGTGAAACGACGCTACTGGCGTGACCTCGATCGCGATGCCCTGCCGCAGACCCGCGGCGATGCCGTCGGCCTGCCGGGCCGCGAAGTGACGGTGTTCGAACGCCCGCACACCGAAAGCAATTACCTCACCCGCGAAATGGGTTTCGTGGTCGCACGCAGGCATGCGCGCAAGCTGCGCACGATCGCCGTCGCGCTGTTCGCGTTGGTTCCGGCGCTCTGCGCGCTGCCGGCCTGGCTGCTGCCGCACGGCGATGTCACGCCACTGCTGTGGGTGGCCGCGGTGTCGTTCCAGGTGGGGGCGCTGGTGGAGCGATGGCTGTTCTTCGCCGAAGCGAAGCATCTGGTGACGTTGTATTACTGAGCACACCGACCTGCGCTTGTGTGGCAGCGCCGGGAGGCGCGAAGCCGGTCGCGTTTCCGATGACGCAACACCCGTCATCATGGAACACCGTCGATGGCGCATGATGGGATTGCGCGCGATATCGCATCGGAAAAGACACGGGCTTCGCGCCTTTCGGCGCTCCTACAAAAAGCAGCCGCTGCGCCGATATCAACCGATGAATTCGCCCGCGCCGAGGTCGAGCAACTGCTGCGCGACCCGGCGACCGAGCGCATCGGGGTCGGCGCCGGTGGCTTCGCTGCGCACCGCGCGGCCGTCGGCGACCGAGCCGACGAGGCCAACGAGATGCAGGCCGCCCTCGACTTCGCGCGCGAACGCGGCCACCGGCACCTGACAACTGCCGTGCAGCGCGCGGTTCATCGCGCGCTCGGCCTCGACGCAGCGCCGCGTGGGCGCGTGATTCAACGCGGCGAACAACGCACGGCTGGCCGCATCGTCCTCGCGGCATTCGATCGCGATCGCGCCCTGTGCGGGTGCCGGCAGCCATTCGGGGGCATCGAGCCGCGCGCGGATGCGGGCGTCGAACCCCAGTCGCTGCAGACCGGCGCAGGCCAGCAGGATGGCGTCGTATTCGCCGGCATCCAGTTTCGCCAGCCGCGTGTTGACGTTGCCGCGCAGGTCGACCAGATCGAGATCCGGGCGCAGCGCACGCAGCTGCGCCTGGCGTCGCAGCGAGGAACTGCCCACGCGCGCGCCCGTCGGCAGCGCGGCGATGTCGTCGAAACGATTGCTGACGAACGCGTCGGCATGATCCGCGCGTTCGAGGATCGCCGGCAGCGCGAACGGGCCGTCGAGATCCATCGGCACGTCCTTCAGCGAATGCACCGCGCAATCCGCCTCATCGCGCAGCATCGCCATCTCCAGTTCCTTGAGGAACAGCCCCTTGCCCCCGACCGCGGCCAGCGAGCGGTCCAGCACCTCGTCGCCGCGGGTGGACATCGGCACCAGCACGACGTCGAGATCGGGATCCAGCGCGCGCAGACGGGCGGCGACATGCTCGGTCTGCCACAGGGCGAGCGGGCTCTTGCGGGTGGCGATGCGGAGAGTCTTCATCCCGCAATTATCGCACGCCCCTCCCCCGCCCGAAGCCCGGCGTAGGGTGGCGGTGAGCGCAGCGAACCCCACCATTGCGA
>JAYRTK010000096.1:0-10788 GCA_041919595.1 Lysobacteraceae bacterium | reverse complement strand
GCACATGGGTCAGCAGCCGGATCGGTCCCTGCGGCCGGCGGCCGAGCACGTCCGCCGCGCGGGAACGGACCGCTTCGGCCAAGGGCAGGGACGGGTCGCCGAGGTAATCGTCGCGGCGGAATTCGGCGAGATTGCGGCGGTGGGCCGACCACAGCCGCGACATGGAGAACACGCGCTCGATCTCGTCGAGATCGAGATAGAGCTGGGCCATGCGATAGCGGAACGCATGCGGATGCGGATCGTGTCGGCGATGGCGCACCGTTCCCTCGTAGATCGCGCTGTCGAACGGGTGGGTCATGCGACGGCCTCTGCGGCTGCCGCCAGCTCCGCGCCCGTGCCGGTGTCCATGTCCGTCGCGACCGGCGACGGCGTCCAGCGCACACCGAGTCCGCGCGCGACGTCGACGGCGCTGCGCATGCCGTCCTCGTGGAAGCCCCAGCCCCAGTAGGCGCCGGCGAACCAGGTGCGCCGCCGGCCCTGGATCTCGGCCCTGCGCTTCTGCGCGGCGACCGAGGCATGGCTGTAGAGCGGATGGTGGTAGCGCATGCGGCGCAGGATCTTCGCCGGATCGATGGCGGCGGTGCGATTGAGCGTGACCACGAACGGTTCGGGCGAAGCGATGCCCTGCAGCAGGTTCATGCAGTAGCTGACCGTGCAGACCGCGTCGGGATCGCGCGGCACCAGGGCGTTCCAGGCGGCCCACGCCTTGCGTCGGCGCGGCAGCACGCCGGCGTCGGTATGCAGCACGGTGTCGTTGGCCTGATAAGGCATCGCGCCGAGAATGCCGCGTTCGTTCGGATCGGCGTCGTCCAGCAGGCGCAGGGCCTGATCGCTGTGGCAGGCGAGGACCACCTGATCGAACCGCTCGACACCGCCGTCGAGGAAGACGCTCGCGCCGTCGTCGTCGCGCAGCACCATGCGGACCGGCGTCGACAGTCGCTCCCGCACCCGCCAGCGCGCGCGCAGGGCCTCGATGTAGCGCGAAGAGCCGCCTTCCACGACACGCCACTGCGGGCGGCCCGACACCTGCAGCATCTGGTGATTGGCCATGAACTGCACGAGATATTTCGCCGGAAAGGCCAGGATCCGTGCGGAGGGCGAGGACCACAGCGCGGAGGCCATCGGCACCAGATGCGCATCGCGGAACATCGTGCCGTAGCCGTGGGCGTCGAGATAATCGCCGAGCGTCGGGCCTTCGCCGACGCTGTCCAGCAGCGCCGGCGCCTCGCGATAGAAGCGGAACAGATCGCGCAGCATGCGCCAGAAACGCGGCGAGACCAGATTGCGGCGCTGGCAGAACAGCGCATCGACATCGGTCGCGTTGTATTCCAGATCGCGGGCATCGTCGCGCACCGAGAAACTCATCGTCGTGGGTCGAGAACGGACCCCGAGTTCGGCGAACAGACCGTTGAGCAGCGGATAGTGCTGCGGATTGTGGACGATGAAGCCGGTATCGACGGTGTAGCAGCGATCGCCGAGTTCGATGTCGTGGGTGTGGGTATGCCCGCCGAGACGGTCTTCGGCCTCGAACAGCACGACCTCGTGGCGCGCGTCCTTCGACAGCAGCCAGGCGGAGGCGAGTCCGGCGATGCCGGAACCGATGATCGCGATGCGCATCAGGCGGCCCTCGCGCGCGCGGCGACCCAGGCGGGCACCGGTTTGAGATCGTGCACGAGCCGCAGCAGGGCCATCACGCGCAGACCGTAGTAGGTCAGATCGATCTCCCACCAGCGGAAGCCCTGGCGTGCCGAGCCGGGAAAGAAGTGATGGTTGTTGTGCCAGCCTTCGCCGAAGGTGAGCAGCGCCAGCCAGAGATTGTTGCGGCTGTCGTCGCGGGTCTCGAAGCGGCGATGGCCGAACCGGTGAGCCAGGGAGTTGATGGTCACGGTGGCGTGGAACAGGGCGACGGTGGAGACGAAGAATCCCCAGACCAGCATCTGCCCGGCGCTGGTGCCCAGCCCCGGTGCGACGCGCTCCAGCATCGCGCCCAGCCCGAACAGACCGGCCGCCAGCAGCGCCGGCACCACGATGTCGAAGCGGTCGAGCCAGCGCAGTTCCGGATAGCGCGCGAGATCGCGGATACGTTCCCAATCGGTGCGGAAGCCGTGGCGGGTGAGGAACCAGCCGACATGACTGCGCCAGAACCCGTGGACCACCGGGGAATGCACGTCGCGTGCGGTGTCGGCGTGGCGATGATGATTGCGGTGGTGCGCCGCCCACCACAGCGGCCCGCGCTGCACGCAGGAGGCGCCGATCAGCGCGAACAGGAACTGCACCGCGCGCGAGGTGCGAAAGGTGCGGTGCGAGAAATAGCGGTGGTAGAAGCCGGTGATCGCGAACATCCGGACCGCGTAGAGCAGCGCGGCCGTGGCCACCGCCACCCAGGAAACGCCGACCGCGAACACCGCCAGGCAGGCCAGATGCATGCCGAGGAAGGGAATCGCGCGCAGCCAGTCGATGGCGTCGGAATCATGTCCGGCATGACGGCCGACCGCGGCGTCGGCAGGGTCGAGGGCGGCGCTGTCGAACCACCGCGCGAACGCGGCGAGCGGGCGGTGGCTGGGGGCGGGAGAGGGGTCCGGCATGTGGCGCTCCAGGGCAGTCGAGACCCCAATACGGAGCTCGGCGCATGGCGGATGCAGCCGATCGGACGATTCCGGGAATTCGTGGCATCAGGCGTTCATGGGTGCAGCGTTCCGCGGTCGCCTCGTCGCGCGATCGCGTGGCGCCATGGCGATGCGGTTTCGCCGCCCGGATGCGCGAACGCCGACGCCATCACGGCGCCGGCGTTCGCAGTGGTCGACACCCGCGATGGAACTACAGCGCGACGATATCGCCCTTGGCGATCACCGGGCCGGTCGCCACGCCCTGCGGCGCGCCGCCCTGCGGTTCGAGCGTGATCGCCAGGACCGCGCCCTGCGCGAGTGCGGTGCGCAGCGATGCCGGGACCGCGACGGTGTGCGAACGGTCGATGGAGACCAGGCCCAGCGACTTGGGACTTTCGCCCGGCGGGATCAGCCACAGTTCCGGTACCCGGCCCTGGGCGTCGGCCGGGGAGGGCACCGGCACCATCAGCACCGTGCCCGCACGGCGATCGACCGAGGCCAGCCAGCCCGGGCTGCCGTCGTCGTGGGCGAGCGTGGTCACCGGTTTCGGAGCATCGGGATCTTCAACCGGCGGCTTCGGCGGTCCGGGTTCGACCGCGACCGGACCCGGGCCCGGCGGCGTTTCCGTGCCACGGAACAGATCGAGCGGCCCGATCGCCACCGCCGCCAGCGCTGCGGCAGCGGCCAGGCCGGTGGCGGCCCGCCAGAAGCCGGCGTTCTGCCAGAGCCCGGGTTTCGTCGCAGTCGTCGCAGGGGCGCCGTCGACGGCCGGCCAGCCCAACTGGCTGCGGATCCGCGGCCAGACATGGGCGGGCACTTCGGCGCCGCCGAATTCGGCCAGCAGCGGTGCCAGTCGCGCCTCCCAGTCCGCGACCAGCCGGGCGAACCCGGGGTCGCGATCGATCCGCGCCCGGGCTTCGCGGCGCTGCCCGGGATCGAGCACGCCGAGCACGTATTCGCCCGCCAGCAGATCGGCGGTGGGCGGCTCGCCGCCTTCGAAATCCTGATCGTGGATGTTCCGGATGTTCATGCGTCCAGACACTCCCGCAGTTGCAGCAGGCCGCGCCGGATCCAGCTCTTGACCGATCCCAGCGGAGACGCGATCCGCTGGGCGAGTTCCTCGTAGGTCGAACCTTCGAAGAACGCGGCGCGGATCAGCGACCGCCGACGCGCGTCGAGCCGGTCCAGGCAGGCTTCCAGACGTTCGCGCTCATCCGCCGCCACCGCGGTCTGCAGCGGCGTGGCGCCGGTATCGGCGATGTCGTCGGCGTATTCGATCGGTGCCATCGCGCCGCGCGCGGGCTGCGCGCGCAGGCGGTCGATCGCCTTGTTGCGGGCGATCATCGCCAGCCAGGCGATCGGACTGGCGCGATCCGGATCGAACTGGTGCGCCTTGTGCCAGATCGTCGAGAACACCTCCTGCAGCACATCCTCGGCCTCGCCGCGATCCGGCAAGAGGCGCAGGCAGATGGCGAACAGGCGCGACGAGGTGGCCCGATACAGCGACTCGAACGCATTGCGACTGCCGGCGGCGACATCGAGCAGCAGCGCATCGAGGCCCGGAATCTCCGGCGCGACGATCTGGGAACGCGGTTCGGGCATCCTGAATCCTGGGGCGATGGTCGGAGACGCCGCCATGTTCGGGGACGACGTCGACAACGGCAAGGGGAAAGCGCGATCGCCGTTCGCGGCGTGCGCGCAGGCCCGTCCGGGCGGCGTGGCGCGGCGCGGGAGCGGACCGGAACGGTGGCGCGGGGCGCTGGACATGCCGTCGATACGGCGCGAGCGCCGCCGCGGATGCAGCCCGGAAACGACGAAGGCCCGGATCGCTCCGGGCCTTCGCGCGACCGCCGGAGCGGTTCGATCACCAGATCACGATCTGCCGATCGCCATCGCGGACCATCGGGTCGCCGGCCTTGCACGAGAACGCGGCCGCGAACGCGGGAAGGTTCGACGGGGCGCCGATCGCGCGGAAGTTCGCGGGCGCGTGCGGGTCGGTCTGCAGGCGCACCGCCAGTTCTTCCGGCGTGAAATTGCGGCGCCACACCGTGCCCCAGTTGAGGAAGAAGCGCTGATCGCGCGGCAGGCCCTCGACCATGGCGTCGGGCTGGCCCTCGGTGGCGCGCTTGAAGGCCTCGTACGCCACCGACAGGCCGCCCAGGTCGGCGATGTTCTCGCCGAGGGTCAGCTTGCCGTTCACGTGCTTGCCGGGACTGGCCTCGTAACCGTTGAACTGCTCGATCAGCTTGCCGGTCAGCCCCATGAAGCCCTTCATGTCGGCCTCGGTCCACCAGTTCTCGAAGTTGCCGGTCGGTCCGAAACGGCTGCCCTGATCGTCGTAGCCGTGGATCATCTCGTGGCCGATCACCGCGCCGATGCCGCCGTAGTTGAGCGCGTCGTCGGCCTTGGCGTCGAAGAACGGTGGCTGCAGGATCGCCGCCGGGAACACGATCTCGTTCTGCTGCGGGTTGTAGTAGGCGTTGACCGTCTGTGGGCTCATGCCCCACTCGGTCTTGTCGACCGGCTTGCCGATCTTGCCGAGGTTCCACTTGTAGTTGAACTCGTTCGCGGCCAGCACGTTGTCGAGATAGCTGTCGCGCGAGGTTTCCAGACCGGCCCAGTCGCGCCACTTGTCGGGGTAACCGATCTTGGGCGTGAACGTGGCCCACTTTTCCAGCGCTTTCTTCCTGGTGTCCGGGCTCATCCAGGCCAGCGCTTCGATCCGGCCCTTCAGCGCCTCGCTCAGGTTCTTGACCAACTGCTCCATGCGCGCCTTGGATTCCGGCGGGAACGCGACCTGCACGTACATCTGGCCCAGCGCTTCGCCCGCCTGCCCCTCGACGGTGTCGAGCACCCGCTTCCAGCGCGGCTTCATTTCCTTCTGTCCGCGCAGCGCCTTGCGATAGAAATTGAAGTTCTCCTGCACGAACGGTTCGCTGAGATACGGCGAAGCGCCGTCGACGGTCTGGAACCGCAGGTAGCTCTTCCAGGTCGCGACCGGCGTATCGCCGAGCATCTTGTCGACTTCGGCGTGGAAGTCCGGGATCGCCAGCGAGAACATCTTGGGCGCGGCCACGCCCTGCGATTCGAAGAACCGGGTCCAGGAGAAGTTGGGCGCCAGCTTGTCGGCCTGCTCCAGCGAAACCGGGTGGTAGTACAGCGCGGCGTCGCGCGACAGTTCCTCGCTGGACTTCGACACCTTGGCAAGACGGGTTTCGAACGCGATCACGTCCTTGGCCTGCGCGGCGGCATCGGCGTCCGGAATCCCGGACAGCGCCAGCACCTTGGCGATGTGCTGTTCGTAGGCGGCGAGCTTGTCCTTCTTGTCGGTGTCGAAGTAATAGCTCCTGTCGGGCAGACCGAGTCCGCCCTGGAAGGCGTAGGCGATGTTGATCGACGAATCGTTGAAGTCCGGGTTCGGACCGAACGAGAACAGGGTGCCTTCGCCCTTGGCGAAACTGCCGCGCAGATATTCGGCGACCGCCGCGCCGTCGGCGAGGGCATCGATCGCATCCAGGCGACTCTTCAGCGGCGCGATGCCCTGCGCATTGATCTTCGCTTCGTCCATGCCGGTGGCCCAGAAGTCGCCGACGATCTTTTCGACGCCCTTGGCGCCCTGCATCGCCGCTGCCTGTTCGACCAGCTGATGCTGCACCGCGAGCGAATGCTCGCCGAGCATTTCGAACGCGCCCCAGGAGGTGCGATCGCCGGGGATGGCGTTGGCGGCCAGCCACTTGCCGTTGACGAAACCGCCAAAGTCGGCACAGGCGTTCTTGCCGGTGTCGAGGTCGGTGGCCTTGAACTGGTTGAACGGCGGCAGCTTGCTCGCGTCGAGGTGCAGCGTCTGCGCGGCCGCGGCCGCGGCGGCCGGGGCCTTGGCGGCGCCGGTTTCATCGCCCTGCTTGCAGGCGGCGAGGGAAGCGGCGACGGCGAGCGACAACACCAGCACGCGAGGAGTAAAGCGCGGGACATTCTGGGTATTCACGGAGACTCCGGCCCGGAGGGCATGAGGAAAAGGATATTGACGCCGGTCGGGCGGTTGGCGGATCACGATCCGATCGGGCGGACACCCGGACCGGGAGTCCGGGCCAGGCGGCACGCATCCCCCGCGGACAGCGCCGGCACCGATCGTCGTGCCCCTTAAACGCGAAGGATTCGCGTTTACCGGGCTCCGACATGGCGACGCGGGACTTTAGCGCTTCCACTGCGGATCGGCTGGTGTCGAAGGTCATGCGCTGGAACGCTCCGCGCCCGGCATCGGGTCGGCCACGAGCCGGGGGCGCAGGGGGATTCCGCCTTGCGGCCCGCGACCGCGCACCCGCGTGGCTGACGAGGCCATTCGACATCGGAATTACGGTTCGCGGTCCTGCGCAGGTCCGTGCCTCGGGGCGCGTATGCGTCATTCGAACTTGCGGGCGCTCGCTGCATCCGGTGGGAAACCATCGGCGCGATCGACGCAGGCCTTCGTCGATGATCGGTCGCCGCTGTGGCTGCGACCTGGAATCCGTTGCGATCTCCGGTTCTGCCGGTGCACGGAATCGATCCTGTTCCGTTTCAGATTTCGTTTGAGGTTCCGGTTCCGACGCCATTTGGATTTCGATTTGCCAGCATTTCCGAAAGGGTGGCCTGTCGTGGTCTCGAAAAGCGTTCGATCATCATGACTGCCGCTCAACCTGGCGAGCATTCGGTAGTCGATCGCTCAACCGACACTTGAAAAGGGGTTATCCGTGAAGAAAGCACTCCTCATCGCCGCGGGTCTCGCGGTCGCGATTCCCATGCTGTCGATCGCCATGGAGGCCGATGCTGCGGGAGCCGATCGTCAAAGGACCGAGCGCGGCCAACTGGTCCGCGCGATCGTCATGAAATGGGGCAATCACGTCCAGGAGGCTTATCGTACCGATCCGCGTCGCTGGGCGGTGGACATGGTTCCGATCTTTTCCGGCGCTTCGATCGATACGCTCAAGCGGGCGGCCCAGGCCAAGACCTTCAACGGCATGAATGATGCCTTCCTGGTTGAGCACGGCAGTGACAGCCACCTCGGTCTGTTCAATGCGATGAACAGTGGCGCGTTGAAAACGCCCGGGAAGGTGCTCGGAGACCCCGCCAGCGATCTGGTGTTCGTCCCGGTCACGCCGTGCCGGATCATCGACACCCGTGTGGCAGGCGGTGCGATCGCCGCCAACACGGCACGCGGCTTCGACGTCACCGCGGTATCCAGCTACACCTTCCAGGGCGGTGATGCCAGCAACTGCAACGTCGGTGCATCGGGGTCTTTCGCCGCGGCGGTCATCAACTTCACCGTGGTCACTCCCAGTGCGGCAGGCTACATCACGGCGTTTCCGTTCGGCGCGAGCCAGCCCGTGGCGGCGACCGTCAATTACACTGCCGGAGACATCCGCGGCAATCTGGCCACCGTCAAGCTTGATCAGGGGGCCTCGGCGAACGAGCTGAGCGTCTATACCTTCGCCCAGACGCATCTGGTCGCGGATATCGTCGGATATTTCATCGCGCCAGAGACCAATCTGGATTGCAATGAAAAATTGTCGGCTGGCGTCACGATTGCCGCCGGTTCCTTCGGCACCCAATCGACGGCGGCTTGCGATGCGGGCTATACGATCACCGGCGGCGGCTGCAGCATGTCCAATTTCGATGGGCGCGTGGTCACGACCCGCACCATTCCAAGCTCGCAGACCCATTTCTGCGCGTTCCGCAACGAAGGCGGGACGACGGTCGATGGCCTCGCCTATGCGCGTTGTTGCCGGAATTGAGGTCGAGATCGTCCGGTCCGATTCGGTGCCGATCCGCAAGCGGTCTCGTGTCTGATTCCGGCGCGAACGAAGCCTTGCATCAGTGCGTGATTCTGTTGGCCGATATCGTTTTCGCACCGGTTGCACTGCGACGACGCTTCATTGCGGGCCGACGGTGGCCCGCATGAGCAATCAGATTGGCGGTTGCAACGCCAACCTCCGCTGCAGATGCTGACGCCGTTTCTGCTGTGTTGTTCCTACGAAAAGGCTTGCATCGCGAGCCTTTTCGTTTCTGTCATGCTCCCGACTAGGGCATGTCATCAATTGAGCCAAACGACAGATGCAGCCAGATAGATGGCGCCGAGGAAGTTGCAGGCGGTTTTGTCATAGCGGGTGGCAATCGCCCGGTACTGTTTGAGGCGAGCGAAGAAGTTTTCGATCAGATGCCGTGCTTTGTATAGATCATGGTCATAGTTGCGCTGTACTTTTCGCGTCGGATTGGACGGGATCACGACCTGTTTTCCGGCGTGTTGCAACGGATCGAGCACGCGCTTGCTGGCATCGTAAGCACGATCCGCAATGATGGCGTCGGCCGCCGTGTTGGCGAGCAATGCATCCGCCCCCTCCAAGTCGTGCGCTTGGCCCGGGGTCAGATGGAACCCGGTGGGATTGCCCAGCGCATCGACGGTGGCGTGGATCTTGGTGCTCAGTCCGCCCCGGCTGCGTCCGATGGCTTGCGGCGCCCCCCTTTTGCCCCGGCGCTGTGCTGATGCGCCCGGACGATGGTGGAATCGATCATCGCGTATTCGTTGTCGGCCTCCTGCGCCAGGGTTTGAAACACCCGTTCCCAGACGCCGGAGCGACTCCAGCGCGAAAAGCGGGTGTGGACGACACGAAAGTCACCGAAACGTTCGGGCAGATCACGCCAAGGAATGCCGGCACGATAGCGATATAGCACCGCTTCGACGAACAGGCGATTGTCGCGTGCGGTCACGCCGACATGGCCTTCTCGGCCCGGCAACAGGGGCTCGATCCGTTTCCATTGATCGTCCCGGAGGGCGTAACGACGGGTCATACAGGGGCTGGGCATGGGAAACCAGAAGCATCGCCCATGCCTTCAATTGATGACAGACCCTAGTCCTTTTGTCGATAGATGAAATGAATCGAAAATGCGTTGTGGACAGCCGCTTTCGATGAGGTCCGAGAACGCTTGCGGCGCGTAGACATCGCCCCTAATCTCGGTCGTGTTCCGATGTGCGAAACGCGCAGGAACTGAGCTGCACAGGGAGGTGCCGTCGTCGTCATGACACGCGCATCGTGGCGTCTATCGGTGCGCCGTCCGCGACGGTTTCAGGGAGGAAATGCGCGGACCTCATCCAATCACGACAGGAGGTCCGTATGCAGGGGGAAGTCTCGAAGGCCGCGCGGCGCATGGTCGCTGCTCTGTCGCTTGTGCTGTGTCTGGTCACGCCGGTGTCGGCACGCGATCCGTCGACGATCGATCGCGACGGTCGACCGCGATCCGAACGTGCGCAGTGGGTGTATCGCATCGTCGCGAAGTGGGGTGGGCATGTGCAGGAGGCCTATCGCACCGATCCGCGACGCTGGGCGGCGTCGATGGGGCCGGCCTTCGCCCGTGCCTCGTTGCCGTCATTGCGCAAGGCGGCGGAGGCGCGCAGCTTCGCCGCGATGAACGACGCGCTGCTGGCGGCACCGTCGCCTGCGGCGACGCTGGTTTCGGCGTCTGCGCCGGGCACGAAAGCGCTCGGCGATCCGGACAAGGACCTGGTCTACGTGCCGGTGACGCCGTGCCGGATTCTCGATACGCGCATCGTCGGTGGTCCGATCCCGGCCAACAGCTTCCGCGATTTCGACTTGACCGACGTGGTGCGTTTCGCGCCGCAGGGCGGCGACACCAGCAACTGCAACGTCGGCGACAAGGGCTCGTTCGCTACCGCGGCGTTGAACATCACCGTGGTCACCCCGAACGCGGCCGGCTACATCACCGCCTTCCCGTATCTCGCCAGCCAGCCCACGGCGGCGACACTCAACTATGTCGCCGGCGATATCCGCAACGGTCTCGCCATCGTCCGTCTCGACCAGACCGCGGCAAACTACGAGTTCAGCGTCTACAGTTTTGCGCAGACGCATCTTGTCGCCGACATCGTGGGGTATTTCCGGGAGCCGGAGGCGACAGCGTTGGATTGCGTGAATCTTTCTACGCCGGTTGCGAATCTCAGCGGCGTTGGGAGTATGGTGAGTCCCAACTGCCCCGTTGGCTATCGTGCGGTATCTGGTGCCTGTCGAAATGAAAATCTGTCGCTTCTGATCTATAACTTGGGAAGTTATACGGCAGATCAAAATCATACGTGTCAATATTATGTCCCTTCTGGGGTTCGACCTTATTCGGTACAGGTGAAGTGCTGCCGCGTTCC
>JAYRTK010000095.1:0-10850 GCA_041919595.1 Lysobacteraceae bacterium | reverse complement strand
GGCGGCATCTGCGAGGTCAACGCGGCGCCCGGCTTCCGCATGCACGTCGCGCCGTCCGAGGGCACGCCGCGCGATGTCGCAGGTCCGGTGATCGACATGCTGTTCCCACCGGGCACGCCGTCGCGGGTGCCGATCGCCGCGATCACCGGCACCAATGGCAAGACCACCACCTCGCGGATGCTCGCGCACATCGCGAAGATGGCTGGCTACACCCCTGGCCTGACCACCACCGACGGTGTCTACATCGATGGTCAGCGGACGGTCGAGGGCGACATGACCGGCCCGGTGTCGGCGCGGATGGTGCTCGCCGATCCGCAGATCGACTTCGCCGTGCTCGAGACCGCGCGCGGCGGGCTGCTGCGCGCGGGCATGGGCGTGTCCGAGGTCGACGTGGGCGCGGTGCTGAACGTGCAGAGCGACCACCTCGGCATGAAGGGCATCGACACGCTCGAACAGTTGAGCGAAGTGAAGCGGATCGTGGTCGAGGTCGCGCGCGACTGCGCGGTGCTCAACGCCGACGATCCCAACGTGCTGAAGATGGGTGGCTATACCGACGCCAAGGTGATCTGCTACGTCACCATGAATCCTTCGCACGGACTGGTGCGCGAGCACATCCGTGCCGGCGGCCGCGCCTGCGCGCTGGAGGCGGGCGTCAACGGCCAGATGATCACGCTGTACGACAAGGGTAGTCATATTCCCCTGCTGTGGACGCACCTGATCCCCGCGACCCTGGAAGGCAAGGCGCTGCACAACGTCCAGAACGCGATGTTCGCCGCGGCCATGGCCTATTCGATGGGATTCAAGCTCGACGCGATCCGCACCGGCCTGCGGACCTTCGACAGCACGTTCTTCCAGGCGCCGGGGCGCATGAACGTGTTCAACGAGCACCCGTTCAAGGTGCTGTTCGACTACGGCCACAACGCGCATGCGGTCGCGGCGATGGCCGATCTCGCGCAGCGTCTCGATGTCGCCGGCCGGCGGCTGGTGGTGGTGGCCGGGCCGGGCGATCGTCGCGACGAGGATCTGCGCGAGATCGCGACCGTCGTGGCCGGCCGCTTCGATCATTACGTCTGCCGTCGCGACGACGGTCTGCGCGGTCGCGCGCCGGACGAAGTGCCGAAGCTGATCGCGGCGGTGCTGCGCGAGCACGGCGTGCGCGAGGACCAGATCACGATCATCCCGGACGAACAGGCAGCGATCGATGCCGGACTGCGCATGGCCCGTCCGGGCGATCTGTTGCTGGTGTTCGCCGATGCGCTGATCCGGTCCTGGAAGCAGGTCATCAAGTTCAAGCCCGAGGGCGCGGTCGAGAAACCCGCGCCGCGTGCGCCGGACGCGGTGGAGGCCGAGGTCGCGGTCGAACCGGCGTTCTCTCCCGAGCACTGGGAGGGCGTCAGTCGCGACGAGCGCGGCATCTTCATTTCGCGGGAGAGCGACGACTGAGTACCGTGACCGAACTGCCGGGCGAGTCGTCGGCCGAACCGCCGGGTGAACCGCCATTCGACGACTCGCGGCGTCTCACCGGTGCGAACGTCTATTTCGCCGGATGCGGGGCCGCGCTCGAAACGCTCGGTGCCCGGGCGCGCGACCCGGTCGCGCTGGCGGCGTGGTGGATGCGGGCCAACGCCGCGCGCGAGGCGCTGGGCTGGGCGGCGACCGAACCGGTGGTGCGCGTGCACGCCAGCGGCACGTCGCTGGCGTTCGTCGCGCCGGCCGATCAGCTCTACACCGCAACCGAAATCAACGAGTGGGCCTGGTGCGCGAGCGTCGGCTTCCATGCGTTCCACGCCCCCGGTCATCCGTCCACCCACGACACCCTGTCGGCACTGCACACGCTGCAGCGTTTCGCGGCGGAGGAGGCGCGCCCGGACGCGATCGCGCTGCTCGATGCCGCGCGATCGCATGCCGTCCCCGCGCTGTTCGACGATGACGCGTTGAGCCTCGGTCTCGGCGTGCGCGGCCGGACCTGGGCCCTGGACGCGCTGCCCGCCATCGATGCCGTGCCGTGGTCGGCGCTGGGCACGATTCCCGCCGCGCTGGTGACCGGCTCCAACGGCAAGACCACGACCGTGCGCCTGATCGCGGCGATGTTGCGCGCGCAGGGGCTGCGCACCGCGCATTCGTGCACCGACGGTCTGTTCGTCGGGGGCGGTGTCGTCGGCGGTGCCGACGCGGCGATCGAACGCCTCGACAGCGGCGATTATTCCGGCCCCACCGGCGCGCGGCAGTTGCTGCGTCGCGACGATGTCGAAGCCGCGGTGCTCGAAACCGCGCGCGGGGGACTGCTGCGGCGCGGACTGGCGCTGGCGACGGCGCGGGTGGCGGTCGTCACCAACATCAGCGCCGATCATTTCGGCGAGTACGGCGTGCATTCGGTCGAGGATCTGGCCGCGGTCAAGTTGTCCGTCGCGCGCGCGGTCGCCGGCGACGATGCGCACGGCGGCTGGCTGGTGCTCAATGCCGAGGATCCGCTGCTGCGCGCGCAGGGGCCGCAGGCCGCGCCGCGCATCGCGTGGTTCGCGGTCGACGATCAGGCCTTGCCTGCCGATGCGATGGACCTGCCGCGCTGCGCGACGCGCGCCGGCCGTCTGCTGCTGGACGACGGCGTCGAGACGCTCGATCTCGGCGCCATCGCCGAGATGCCGCTCACGCTCGGTGGCCGTGCCCGCCACAACGTCGCGAACATCGCCGCCGCGGCGCTCGCGGCGATGTTGATGGGCGTGACCGTGACGACGATCCGCAGGGTGCTCGCCGGATTCGGTCGCAGCCATGCCGACAACCCCGGCCGTCTCCAGCACTGGGCGTTCGCGGGGCTCGACATCTTTCTCGACTACGCCCACAACCCCGAGGGCATGGCCGCGCTGCTCGACATCGCGCAGGCGCGTCGCGGCACCGGCCGGTTGGCGCTGCTGTTGGGCCAGGCCGGCAATCGCGACGACGATCAGGTCCGCGCGCTGGCGTCGGTCGTCGCGCGCTACACGCCGGATCTGGTGGTGGTGAAGGACATCGACGGTTATCTGCGCGGTCGCGCCGCAGGCGAAGTGGCCCGGGTGATCCGCGAAGCGCTGCTCGGCGCCGGCATGTCCGAAGCGGCGCTGCCGGTGCGGCTGCGCGAGGCCGAAGCCGCGCGCGAAGCGCTGGCCTGGGCGCGTGCGGGCGACGTGCTGGTGCTGCCGGTGCACAGTCTGGATGCGAAGACCGAGGTCGCGGGTCTGATCGATGCGCTGCAGGCGAGCGGTTGGCAGCCCGGACAGCCACTGCCTGCCGAAACGGTGGATTCCGATCTCAGATCCAGCGCTGCAGGGGACGGTACAGCCAGCGCTTGAAGCGCAGCGACGCGGGCAGTTCGCGATGCCACCGCGCCGTGAGCAGCGTGTTGTCGGGACTGGACCGGAGATCATCGAACAGCGCGCGGAACGTCGCGCAGAGTCTGTCATCGCCGGAAAACACCATCGCCTCGATCAGACGGTCGTGCGCGGCGTGCTCGAAGTTGTAGCTGCCGACGGCGACCTCGCGGTCGTCGACGAGGATGATCTTGGAATGCTCTCCGGCGAAGTTCTCGTAGATCCGTGCGCCCGCCGCCAGCATCGCGGCGTACTGGGCTGACGCCGATATCCAGGGCAACAGCGAGACTTCCAGCGAGTCCCGATGGGAGTGGAAGATTTCCACCGCGACCCCGCGTCGACAGGCGCGCATCAGCGCCGCGCGCAGTGTCGGCGCCGGCTTGCAGTAGAACGCGGTGATGCGCAGCGTGCGCTGCGCGCGGTCGATGAGTGCGATGAGTTCGGCGGTCAGCCGGTTGTCCACGCCGCCGAACGGAAACAGTCGTCCGCAGCGTGTTTCGGGGTCCTCGCGCAGATACCGCAACGGAATGGTCCCGGGACGAGACGGCGCTGGCAACGATGCCTGGAGCGCCGCGGTTTCCTGTGTGGACAATCCGGCGAACGCGCAGGCCTCCTGCAGCAGATCGACGACGAGATCGCCCTCGATCGCCAGTGAGACCTCGTTCCATCGGCAGAACGAGTGGTGCGCGATATTGCTGCTGCCGAAGATCGCGGTGCCGGCGTCCGAGACCTGGATCTTCACGTGCATGCCGCCACCGATCAGTCGCTGTCGCCACGACCGCGGCGTGTATTCGACGACTTGCGCGCCTGCGTCGCGCAATGCCTGCAGGCGTGCGTGCAGGCTTCGATGTTCGACGGGATGTCCGAGATTCCTGGCCAGCCGCTGGCCGAAACGATCGAGCACCAGGATCACGCGCACGTGCCTGCGACGTGCGGCGAGCAGGGCGTCCAGCAGCGTGGCGCTGCGCGGATCGCTGCCGCAGTAGTAGGTGGTGAGCATGACGAACCGCCGCGCGTGCTCGATCATGCGCATGCGCGCCGACCACTCCGCATCGCGATCGGCGAGCACGTCGATGGCGGTCGCGGTGGGTCTGCAGTTCATCGCCGGTCCATGGCGGGGAAGCGGTCAGGGTTTTCCGAGGAGGAGCGAATAGCGGATGCGGGAATAGCAGTCGTACCCGGAGGGCTTGCTGAAGATGCGGTCCTGGTCGATCAGTTCCAGGCGCAGCCCTTCCCGATCGGCGAAGTCGCGCCAGAAGGCGCGGGTCAGCAGGAAGGCGCCCGACGGCGGGACCTCGTATTCGGCGTGACGTTCGGGGTCGTTGACGATGCCGATGTACACGGTGCCGCCGGGTCTGGCGATGCGGACCATTTCGCGTGCGGCGAGGCGCGCCGCTTCCACGGACGCCAGATACGGGAAGACGCAGTGCGACAGCACCTTGTCGTAACCCGCGCTCGGGATCGACGAGAGATCGGTGATGTCGGCGACCCGGAAATCGCCGGGCAAGCGGCTGCGCGCGATGGCCACGAGATTCTCCGCGAAATCCGCGCCGGCCAGATGCACGTCGCGGTATGCGGCCACTTCGGCGAGGAACGCCCCGGACCCGCAACCGGCTTCGAACAACCGGTCGCCGTCGACGATGCCGATGAAGTCCGCCGTGCGTCGGCACAGCGCGGTCCAGTCGTCGCTGTCGATGTAGCTCCAGCGCGCGAAATCCTTGAGATGCGTGAAGTCGGTGCGTGCGCCGAGGCGGTTGTATTCGTCGCGGATGTCGGCCGGGATGTTCATCGAAATCGAATATACCCCCGCGGTCGCCCGTGGGGATGGCCGTGCGTCGGCTACGGCGCCTGTGCGTCCCACGCGCGGATCGCGGCTTCCACCGCATCCACGCCCCGGCTCACGGCGGCGGCATCGACCTGCGCGATCGTGTCGTCGGGCGTGTGGATCACGGTCATCACCCGGGGCGGCGACGGTGGCCGCTTGCCGTCGAAGACGTCGAGGATGTTCCGGATTTCGTCCGCGCCGACCAGCGAATAGGACACCGCGGGCCAGCCGGCCTTGAGGAAGGCGCGATGGTCGGACGGCGGATATTGCTCGCCGGCGGTCAGGCCGAGCCCCTGCGCCTGCGCCGCGTCGCGGCTGGCCGCGACCAGCGCATGCGTCGCGTCGGGCGTCATCATCCACAGCTGGTCACCCCAGCCGAAGACGTCGAAATTCACGTACAGCGCCGGCCGTTCTCCGCCCTCGGCGACATGGGCGGCGGCGCCGAGCAGGCCGCGTTCTTCCAGATCCCAGAACGCGACCTGCACCCGATGGTGGGCCAACGGCCGGTGGCGGAAGCGTTCGGCGAGCGCCAGCACGACCGCGCTGCCCGACGCGTTGTCGGTGGCGCCGCGGCCGGCTTCGACCCGATCGGAATGCGCGCCGATCAGCAGCAGCGGCGCGCCGGCCGGGCCACCGAGATCGACCAGCAGATTCTCGCCCTGCAGCCCGTTGGCGGTGAAGGTCCGGGCCTCGACGCGCAGCCCGAGGTGTTCCAGTCGCGATTGCAGATGCGCTCGTCGTGCGGTGTTGTCGCTCGCGTCGGCCATCGCCACGACGTCGTCGTACCAGACGTCGCGCGGTGCGACGGTCGGGACGGGTTCCGGTGCGGACGCGCAGGCGGCGGCCAGCAGCGGCAGAAGCAGGGCGGCAACGGGTCGAACCGAGGGACGTGACCAGCGGAACATCATCGGGGGAACTCCAGCGGATCGCAGCGGCGACGGATCCGGCAGCTTATTGAAAAACGCACTGCATGGTGCGTTTTGACGTCGCCGGTCCTGCCCATGCCCGGGTCGACGCTCGACGGCGTCACCGTCCGCGTGCCTGCTTCGGCGTCGCCGCGTGGCGACCCCTGGCAGCGGAACATCGTGCCGCGATGAACGAAGGCGTTGCGGGCATGCGGTATCGGAAGTCTCCTCCGGGTCGCATGTCGGATTTTTCCTACCCTGCGCCGCGGCGAATCCCGGTTGTGTGGCCAAGGGGGCTCGCCTAGGCTGTGTCCAGGACGATTCCACAGGGAACGAGAATGACGATCCGCGTTTTTCTGCTCGATGATCACGCGCTGGTGCGCACCGGGATGCGCATGATGCTCTCGGCGGAAACCGATATCGAAGTGGTCGGCGAAGCCGACTCCGGGGAAACCGCACTGCCGATGATCCGCAGGCTCAAGCCCGATGTGGTGCTGTGCGACCTGCATCTGCCCGGCATCAGTGGTCTGGAAGTGACCGAGCGCATCGTCCGCGGCGAGTATGGCTGCCGGGTCGTGGTGGTGTCGGTGCTGGAGGATGGACCGATCCCGAAACGGCTGCTCGAAGCCGGCGCATCCGGTTATGTCGGCAAGGGCGGCGATGCCGCGGAGCTGTTGCGCGCGGTGCGCGATGTGGCGCGCGGCAAACGCTATCTGGCCAACGGCATCGCGCAGCATCTCGCGCTCGCCGGCATCGGAGGCGACGCGTCGCCCTTCGATGCGTTGTCGCCGCGCGAACTGGAAGTGGCGATGCTGCTGGTGCAGGGCCTGCGTCAGGAGGAGATCGCGAAACGGCTCAGCCTCAGCGCCAAGACCGTGAACACGCACAAGGCGCGTCTGTTCGAGAAGCTCGGCATCCAGGACAGCATCGCGCTGGCGCGACTGTCCTCGCAATATGGATTGAGCGACCCCGCGCGTGCGGTCTGAACACCGGGATGCGGAGCGGGGGAACCGCTCGCTCCGGCGTCGGGTTTCGGCTGGACGCGGGAGGGATCGATGGCGCGGCCGCCCCGGTGGCGGCCGCGCTGGGTGAAGGCGCCGACGGGTCAGGCGTTCTTCGGGGCGTCCTCGGGCTTGTCGTGGTCGGCCTTCGGCACAGCATCGGGCAGGGCATCGAACAACTGCAGGCCGATGCCGTACTGCGGCGCGGCGATGTCCCGTGCCAACTCCGGCGCCACGTCCGGCGTGGCCTCGACCACGGCGGGCAGGGCTTCCGCGGAGACGGCCTCGACCGGAACGACCTCGACAGGCTCGGCTGCAACCGCCGTCGCCACGATCGTTTCCGTCGTTGCCGGCGCTTCGGTTTCCGGTTCCACCCGCGCAGGTTCCGCCTGTGTCGGCTCGGCAGCCGCGACGACGACCGTTTCGACGACGGGATCGGCCACGGGCGCTGCTTCCGCGACCGGTGATGCCGCGATCTCGGCTGCGGCGACTTCCGCTGCGATGACGTCCGCTGCGACGACATCCTGCGCGACTTCCGACGCCACGACCGGTGCGGCTTGGACGTCGGCCGCGTCGTCCTGCGGCGTCATCGGTGTTTCGGCGACGGTTTCGGCCGGAACCACGGCGGCGACAGGCGCTGCCACGACAGGCGTTTCGATGACGGCGGCCTCGGTCGGAGCGCTCCTGTCGGCATCGGGGGTGGTCCGGGGCGCTTCGACCACGGGCGTTTCGCGCGGAGCGGGGGCCGGAGCCTGCGCAATCGCGGGCAGATCGTCGAAATCGAACTCCGGCTGGCTGCGATCGAGCATCGCCTGCGGCTCTTCGCCGGACAGGATGTCATCGGCGGCGATCGTCTCGCCGGCGACCACGGCGTCACCGTTGCCGCGGCGGCGGCGGCGGCCACCGCGACGACCGCGACGACGACGGCTGCCGGCGTCCGCGGATCCGTCGTCGCCGGCATCGGCGATGGCGTCCGCGCTGTCCGCGCCGTCGTCGGCTTCATTGACGATCGGTTGCACGGGTTCGCGCTTCGCCGGGTCGAACCCGGTGGCGGGCGCGACCGCAACGGGCGCGGCGTCTGCGGCCGCGTGGGCTGCGGGCTTGGCCGCCGACGTTTCGCCGGGAGCGGGCACGGCGACCGGCGCGACGGCCGTCTGCGGTTTCATGCCTTCGGCGGCGGCCGGAGCGCGTTCCTCGCGGCGCGGGTGCGGCGACTGGCGCTGCGCGTTGTCCGCATTCGCGGATTTCTGCGGTTGCGCGGTCTGCGGCTGCCCCTGCCTCTGCGAGGCGCCCTGCGGCTGCACCTGCGGCTTCTGCTGCGGCTGTCCCTGCTTCTGCGAGGCGCCCTGCGGCTGTCCCTGCTGCGGTTTCTGCGGCTGTCCCTGCGCCTGCGGGTTGCGGCGCGGCTCGTCACGGCGTTGCTCGTCACGGCGCTGGTCTTCGCGACGCGGCTGGCCTTTCTGGCCGCGTTCGTCACGACGCTGATCGCGACGCGACTGGCCATTGCGGTCGTGACCGTTGCGGTCGGCGCCATTCCGGTCGGCACCATGGCGATCGCCGCGATCGCCGCGGCCGGCCTGCTGACCCGGCTGCGGACGCGCGGGCGCCGACGAGGATTCGCTGCTGCCGAACAGGCCTTTCAGCCAGCCCATCAGTCCGCCGTTGCGCGCCGCCGGGGCCGGCTGCGCGAAGGCGGGCGCCGGTGCGGCCGGTTGCGGCTGCACCGGCTGCGGCGGCGCGTGTTGCACGGGCGGACGCGGCGCTTCTTCGCGGTCTTCGCGCATCGGGGCGGGACGCGAGGGCTTGACGTTGGTGACCGCGGGCGCGGTTGGCACGTTGAGATTGGCCTTGGTCAGCGCGATCGTCGCCAGCTTGCGCGGGGTACCGCGCTGGTAGCTCGGCTTGGCGGTGTCTTCGCCCAGTTCGTTCTCGCGGATGCGCGTGACTTCATAATGCGGCGTGTGCAGCGCTTCGTCGGCGACGATCACGATCGGCGCGTCGTGGCGCTTCTCGATCTCGCTCAGTGCGCGGCGCTTTTCGTTGAGCAGGTAGTTGGCGATCTCGACCGGGGCCTGCACCAGCACCTGGCCGGTGTTGTCCTTCATCGCATGCTCTTCGGCGAGGCGGATGATCGACAGCGATAGGGATTCGATGCTGCGCATGCGGCCGTGGCCGTCGCAGCGCGGGCACACCAGCTGGCTGGATTCGCCGAGGCTCGGGCGCAGTCGCTGGCGCGACATTTCCATCAGGCCGAACTTGGAGATGCGGCCGAGTTGGACGCGGGCGCGATCGTGCTTCAGCGCCTGCGACAGGCGGTTCTCGACTTCGCGCTGGTGCTTGTTCGAGGTCATGTCGATGAAGTCGATCACGACCAGGCCGCCGAGGTCGCGCAGGCGCATCTGGCGTGCGACTTCCTCGGCCGCTTCGAGGTTGGTGTTGAACGCGGTTTCCTCGATGTCGCCGCCCGTGGTGGCGCGCGAGGAGTTCACGTCGACCGCGGTCAGCGCTTCGGTCTGGTCGATCACCAGCGAGCCGCCGGAGGGCAGGCGGACCGAACGCTCGTAGGCGTTCTCGATCTGCGACTCGATCTGGAAACGGTTGAACAGCGGGGTGTCGTCGGTGTAATGCTTGAGCTTGCGCAGGTTCTGCGGCATCACCTGCTCGACGAATTCCTTCGCCTCTTCGTACATCTCCGGCGTGTCGACCAGGATCTCGCCGATGTCGGCGCGCATGTAGTCGCGCAGGGCGCGGATGATCAGGCGCGATTCCTGATAGATCAGGAACGGCGACGCCTTCTTCAGCGCGGCCTCGGCGATCGCCTTCCAGACGCTGAGCAGGTAATCGAGGTCCCACTGCAGTTCCTCGGCGTCGCGGCCGACGCCGGCGGTGCGGATGATCACGCCCATGTCGTCCGGGATCGCCAGCACGTCCATGGCCGCCTTCAGCGCGGCGCGGTCGTCGCCTTCGATCCGGCGCGAGACGCCGCCCGCGGTGGGCGAGTTCGGCATCAGCACCATGTAGCGGCCGGCGAGCGAGATGAACGTGGTCAGGGCCGCGCCCTTGTTGCCGCGCTCTTCCTTGTCGACCTGCACCACCACTTCCTGGCCTTCGCGCAGGAGTTCCTTGATGCCGGCCTTGTTGTGGTCGACGCCGGCCTGGAAGTAGTCGCGGGAGATTTCCTTCAGCGGCAGGAAGCCGTGGCGCTCCGCGCCGTATTCCACGAAGGCCGCTTCCAGCGACGGTTCGAGCCGGGTGATGCGGCCTTTGTAGATGTTGGATTTCTTCTGTTCCTTCGACGGCCGTTCGATGTCGATGTCGTAAAGGGTCTGGCCGTCGACGATCGCGACGCGCAGCTCTTCGGCCTGCGTCGCGTTGATGAGCATGCGTTTCATGGTCCTGCGTTCCTCAGCGCTAGCCCCGCAGGGATGCGGGCGCGCGGAACGCCGTGGGCGTTTTCGCCTCTGGAGACTGCCGGCGGACCGGTCGCGCGCCACGTGCCGTCCAGGACGGCGGTCGCGCGGCCGGCGGGCCGCTGCATGTGTTCCAGCGCTGCAACACCACGGCGAGCCGCGGGAGCGCTTGTTGTTCTTGTGTGTTGCCGGGCCGGCCGCCCGCTTCGTTGCGTCTGGGACGCGACATCGCGGCGGCGCGGGACGTGTTCAGAGCACGGACGCCAGGCGCCCGGCGATAACCGGCCTTGCCGACAAGCCGCTAACATGGCCGCCCCGGGGGCGGTGGTCGCGCACTGCATCGGAGATCGCCCGGGAGGTGGGCT
>JAYRTK010000094.1:0-10986 GCA_041919595.1 Lysobacteraceae bacterium | reverse complement strand
TGTGTGGACGGGCATCGACGGCGAGTACGAGATCAGCAACCAGATGCCCTCGTACTGCGAGGACTACTTCAGCCACATGTACGCCACGGACATCAACAGCATCCGTCCGCGCTACGTCGAGAAGTACATCGTCCGCACCTATCAGGACTCCGAAGGCAACACCCACGTCGAATACGACGGCGGCTACTGGGTCGATCCGCAGGCGTCGGCCCCGGTGGCGGCCAACAACACCAACGGCGCGGTCCCGGCGTCGAAGGACCCGGCGGCGGTCGGCTACTGAGCCCGACAGCAGTCGCGTGATCCACGAAAAAGGCGGGGGCGACCCCGCCTTTTTCGTGCCTCCCTGCCAGATGTCACGGGTTGACTCCGCAGCGCCGCACCTCTAGGGTGGCGCGCCCCCGTTCGCGGGGCCACATCCGACATCACACAGGGAGTTTTCAATGAAGCAGATCCTTCTGCTCTCGGCCGCCCTTGCGGCCTCTTCGCTCGCCACCCCGGCCTTCGCCGGCGAAGGCAGCACCGGGTTCTTTCGTCTTGAAGCCGGCAACAGCAACATCGATATCGAAGGCACCGACGACGACGACTTCGGCTACAGCCTCCGCGGCGGTTACTTCTTCAACGCCAACTTCGGCGTCGAAGGCTTCTACACCGACCTCGGCCGCCAGTCCGACGATTTCGCCTCGGTCGAATCCCACGCCTTCGGCGTCGGCGTGATCGGCAAGAAGAACTTCGGCAGCGACACCCACAAGGGCTTCTTCGTCAGCGGCCGCGCCGGCATCAGCCGCGTCGACCTGACGGTCGACTTCGACGGCTTCGGCCAGGTCGACGACGGCGACAACCAGCCGTACTACGGCGTCGGCGCCGGCTACGACTTCAACGAAAACATCGGCGTCAGCGTCAATGTCGATCGCTTCAAGTCGGATCTGTTCGACGCGGACTTCACGTTCACGACCGCCACGGCCGCGTTCGAATACCGCTTCTGATCGATCCCGTGCCATCGGGCACCGCACGAAGGCCGCCTCCGGGCGGCCTTCGTCGTTTCGGGCCGCGTCGACTGCGCCCGTCCAGAGGCTGTCCCGGAGGATTACCCGCCCGCGCCCAGCTGGCGATCGTGCAGACGCGACCACAGCAACAACGACAGCGCCGCGCCGCACAGGCACAGGAACATGTCCCACTGGGTGTCCCATTGATCGCCCTGGGTCGCGAGGAACGCATCGGCATCGGCGCCGTAGATCAGCGCCGCCCACCATTCGATCAGCTCGAAGAAGGCGCTGAAACTCAGGCACGCGGCCAGCACCAGATAGACCAGCCAACCGCCGCGATGCAGCGGCGTACGCCGCAGCAACAGTTCGCGGGCGAGGATCGCCGGCACGAACCCCTGCATCAGATGGCCGACCCGATCCCAGGGGTTGCGCTCGAATCCCAACGTGTCGCGCAACCAGAACCCGAGCGGCGTTTCCGCGTAGGTGTAGGCGCCTCCGTGGATCAGCACCAGGGCATGCGCCACCAGCAGCCAGCACAGCAGCCGGGTCAGCGGAAAGCGACGCCAGTTCAACGCGATGATCGGTATCGCAACGATCACCCAGATCACCTCCAGCAACCAGGTCAGGCGATCCTTCGGCGCGATGCCGGAAACGACCAGCGCGCCCACGACCAGCGCGAGCAGCAGCCAGCGCTCCCGCGGGCCGAGGGGCACGGCCACCGTATCGGGGGTGACGATCGCAACGGTCGGCATCGAAGGGCTCCGGAAAGTCGTTTGCCTGGGTCCGCGACGATCTTACCGCCGCTCCGGGCATGGCGTCGTTCGAGCGCCTGCGGCATCCTTGCCGCTTCGTCAGGGGCCCCCGCATGCACCAGAACACTCCGACCGGCACGCCAGCCAATCCCTACGCACCACCGGACGCGCGGATCGCCGAGGTCACCGGCGTCGGCGAAACCTCGATCGCACCACCATTCTACGTGGTCGCCCCCTGGAAGGCGGCGCTGTTGATGTTCGGCACGTTCGGCTTCTACTCCCTGTACTGGTTCTGGCGACACTGGCAACTGCACCGGATCGACAAGAAACTGGAGATCTGGCCGGTCGCGCGCGCGGTCTTCTCGGTCTTCTTCGCGCATGGCCTGAACCAGGAGATCGATCATCGGATCCGCCGGGAAGGGTTGCGCCATCGCTGGTCGCCCGCGCTGTGGGCGACACTCTTCGTGGTCTCCACGATCGCCATCCGCCTGATCGACCGGTTCCTGGGCACGACACTCTCGCCCGCCGTGTTTCTGGCCCTGCTGGTGGCCGCACAGGTCGCGAACGCGCTGTTCGTCTTCCACTCGCAGCGCGCCGCGAACATCGCCAGCGGCGATCCGGAGGCCGTGGCGAACCGGCGACTGACGATCGCCAATGGCCTCTGGCTGCTGCTGGGGCTGCTGTGGTGGTCGCTGATCCTGCTCGGAACACTGCTGCCGGAGGAATACCAGCAATGAACCCGTCCCGCATCGCCGCGCCGACGCTGCTCGCGCTCGCCCTGCTCGCTGCCTGCGCGCGCGAATCCGAAGCGCCCACGGCGCCGACCGTCGCCGCACCGCCGGTCGCGGCCGATACCAGCACGCCCGCGAACGCCGACGAACAACGCATCGCCGACGATGTGCGCACGCTCGCCGACGACCGCTTCGAAGGTCGCGAGGCGGGCACCCGCGGCTACGATCTCGCCGCGGACTACGTGGCGAAGCGCTATGCCGCGATCGGGCTGCAGCCGGCCGGCGACGACGGCACGTATTTCCAGCGCGTACCGCTGCTGAAGGCGACCCGCGTCGCCGAAGGCGCGACCCTGAAGGTCGAACGCAACGGACGCGGGATCGCGCTGCGATTCCGCGAACAATTCCTGCCGATGCCGAACTTCAACGCCGCCGAACATGCGGTCGAAGCACCGGCGGTGTTCGTCGGTCAGGGCGTGCATGCACCGGAGCTCGGTCACGACGATTTCGCCGGGCTCGATCTGAAGGGCCGGATCGCGGTCGTGTTCGGCGGTGCGCCGGCGCGTTTCGACAACGATCGCCGCGCGTTCCACAGCGCATCGCGCGAAAAACTGCGCGCGCTGGCCGAACGCGGCGCGGTCGGCGTGGTGTTCGTGAACACGCCGAAGGACGAGGCCGACGCGCCGTGGGCGCGCGACGCGGACCACTGGCAGCGCGCGGGCATGCGCCTGCGCGGCGACGACGGCAAGGCCATCGGCACGTTCCCGCAGCTGCGCGGCGTCGCCACGGTCAGCGCGGCGGCGGCGGACCTGATCTTCGCCGACGGCCCGCGCACCGCGGCCGAACTCTTCGACGCCGCCGAGGCCGGAACGCTGAAGGGCTTCGCCCTGCCGGGCACGCTGACACTGGCCGGACGCACGAAGATCGAACCGGTGGAATCGCGCAACGTGGTCGCGAAACTGCCCGGCAGCGACGCGACCCTGGCCGCCGAACACATCGTCTACACCGCGCACCTCGACCACATCGGCATCGGCGCACCGATCAAGGGCGAAACCCGGAACGAAGACACGCCGCCCGAAGACACGATCCACAACGGCGCGCTCGACAACGCGCTCGGCGTCGCGATCATGCTGGAGGCCGCGCGCGCGTTGAAGTCGGAGAAGACCGCGCCGAAGCGCTCGTTGCTGTTCATCGCGCTGACCGCCGAGGAGAAGGGGCTGCTCGGCAGCGAATGGTTCGCCACCCGCCCCACGGTACCCGCAGGTTCGCTCGTCGCGAACGTGAACATGGACATGCCGGTCCTGCTCGCACCGACCCGTGACGTGGTACCGATCGGCATCGAGCATTCGACGCTCAAACCGGTACTCGAGACCGCGGCGAAGGACGTGGGCGTGACCCTGTCGCCGGATCCGTTCCCGGAGGAATCGGTGTTCGTGCGCAGCGACCAGTACGCCTTCATCCGCGTCGGCGTGCCCGCGGTGTATCTCACCGGCGGCATGGTGTCGGCCGACGGCGAGCGCGATCCGAAGCTGGCGCTGCGCAAGTTCCTGCGCGAGCACTACCACCGGCCGAGCGACGAAGCCACGTTGCCGATCGCCTGGGGCGATGCGCTGCGTCTGGCGAAGCTCAATGCACGGATCGGTCGACTCGTCGGCGACGCGCCGGAACGACCGCGCTGGAACGACGGCGATTTCTTCGGCGACAGGTTCGGCGCGGCCCGCTGATCGGGACGCGCTTCAGCGCGACTGTTCGGACACATCGTCCTCGAACACCACGTCGGGCACCGCATCGGGTTCGACGTCGGCCTCGAACAACTGCTCCAGTTCGCTGCGCGCCTGCTTCGCGCTTTCCAGCAGCGCCGCCTCGTCGTCGTAGATCAGATGCTGGCTGGCCAGCAGCGCTTCGTCGTGCGCGCGGAACCGCTGCGTGCGCGCCGCCGCCTGCTCCGGGGGAATCCCCAGCGCGACCAGCACGTCGCGTCCCATTTCCAGACCGGACGCGAACGTCTCGCGGGTGACGTTGGCGCCGAGATCCATCAGCTGCCAGGCGTGGCGACGATCGTGGGCGCGGGCGAAGACCTTCAGTTCCGGATACAGCCGCCGCACCACCCGCGTCGTGCGCAGGCTCGCTTCCGGGCTGTCGATCGCGTTGATGAAGACCTTCGCGTGCCCCGCGCCCGCGGCGCGCAGCAGGTCCGGCCGCGCCGGATCGCCGTAATAGACGGCATTGCCGAAGCGACGCACGAAATCGACATGCACCGCATTGGTCTCCAGCGCCACGAACGGAATCTTCTGCGCCACCAGCATGCGCGCCACGATCTGGCCGAAACGGCCGAATCCGGCGAGGATCACCTTCGGCTGATGATCGGGAATCGTGTCGAACGCGCGCGGCGGCACCGGGTCGGGATACGCGCGGATCAGGCGCGCGACCGCGATCAGCGACAACGGCGTCAGCGCCATCGACAGACCGACGACCGCGACCAGCCGGTTCTGCAGCGCGACATCGATCAACCGCGCCTTCACCGCTTCGGACAACACCACGAACGCGAACTCGCCGCCCAGCGCCATCACCACACCGAGCGGCAGCGCCTCGCGCCAGCGCATCCGTCCGGGGCCCAGCCCCAGACCGAACAACACCACCGACTTCAGCGCCAGCAGCGCGATCGTGCCGAACGCGATCAGCCACGGCTCGGCGGCGATCAGCTTCAGATCGATGCTCATGCCCACGGCCATGAAAAACAGTCCCAGCAGCAGACCCTTGAACGGTTCGATCTGCGATTCGATCTCGTGGCGGAATTCCGAATCCGCGAGCAGCACGCCGGCGAGGAACGCGCCCAGGCCCATGCTCAGTCCGGCCAGATGCATCACCCAGCCGGCGCCGAGCACCGCGAACAGCGCGCTCGCGGTGAGCATCTCCGGCACGCCGATCCGCGCGGCGGTACGGAACAGCTGGCGCAACAGGACGCGACCACCGATCACCACCGCGACGATCGCCGCGATCGCCTTGAGCACGTCCTTCCACACCGGATCGGGACTGGCCGCGGCCACGCCGAGCAGCGGAATCGCCGCCAGCAGCGGGATCGCCGCGATGTCCTGGAACAGCAGGATCGCGAACGCCGATCGGCCATGCGGCGCGTTCAGCGCCTTGCGTTCCGACAGCAACTGCAGGCTGACCGCGGTCGAGGACAGCGCCAGCGCCAGACCGACCACCAGCGCCGCCTTCCAGCCCAGATCGAAGGCCAGCGCGATCCCGCCCAGCAACCCTCCGGTCAGCAGCACCTGCAGACCGCCGATGCCGAACACCGGCTTGCGCATCACCCACAGCCGCGTCGGCGACAGCTCCAGACCGATCACGAACAACAGCATCACCACGCCGATCTCGCTGGCGGTCAGCACCGGCGCGGCATCGTGGATCACCTTCAGCCCGAACGGCCCCAGCGCGACGCCCGCCGCGAGATAGCCCAGCACCGCGCCCAGGCCGAAACGCTTGAACAGCGGCACCGCGACCACCGCCGCGAGCAGAAAGACCAACGCGAGTTGCAGACCGTCACCGTGCATGGACACCTCCGTCCCCGACCTTACCCGGAGGCTCCCGGCGCCGCAACGTGCCGTCCCCGTCCCACCCGAATCCCGCTATCCTTCGACTTTCCCGGAACGGTCCACGCGCATGTCCCTTCGCAGCCTGATGCTCTGCGCCGCACTCCTCGCGATCACACCGATCGTCTCGGCCGGAAATCTCGCCGAGGTCCGCAAACAGATCGAATCGAGTCTCGGCGTCAGCGGGCAGATCCGCATCGACGCTGCCGGCAACGTGCTCGACTACACCCTCGACCAACCGGAAGCGCTGCCGAAGGGCATCACCGACATGATCGAGCGCCTCGCCCCGCAGTGGACGTTCGAACCGGTCGCACTGGCCGGAAACACCGTCAGCCGGTCGCGCATGAACCTGCTGTTCGTCGCCAGCAAGCTGGACGACGGCAACGTCAGGATCGAACTGCGCAGCGCGAGCTTCGATGCCGAACGGCCTGAGAACGAACGCATCGCCATCGGTCGCCGCGGACGCATGCCGGACTATCCCGACCAGTTGATGGCGATGGACGTCCACGGCACCGTGTATCTCAAGCTGCAGATCGGACGCGACGGCAAGGTGATGAACATCGACGCCACCCACGTCAACCTGCGCACCCTCGGCAGCGAATCCGAAATGGCGCGCTGGCGCCGCCTGTTCACGCAGTCGTGCATCAAGGCCGTGCGCGGCTGGACCTTCACCCCGCCGACCGCGGGCGAAGAAGCGAACGCACCCTTCTGGATCGGCACGCTGCCGGTCGCGTTCACGCTGAACCGCGCCGAACGCCCGCAGCCCGGTCGCTGGGAGACCTACGTCCCCGGGCCGCGCAAGCTGGTGCCATGGGCCGACAGCGTCGGCATCACCGCCGACAACAGCGACGCGCTGCCGCCGAACCAGCTCCACACATCCAGCGGTGGCCGCCGCCTGATCACGCCGCTGGGCGGCGACTGAGCCGCATCCGGGACGACGCGCGACCGCATCGCCCCGCCGATCCCGTTCTGTCCACGACGGGATCGACATCTCCGGGGGCCACGATGCGCGTTCGTCCATTGTTCGCACCGCTGCTGGCGACGCTGCTCGCCACCACCGCAACGCAGGCCGGCGCCACCGACACCGGCCGCGGCCATTTCCGCATGGGCGACGACCGCGTGGCGTTCCGTCACGCCATCGCCGTGCGCCACGAGAGCCACGTCGACCCGGCCGAAGACGCCCTGTTCGTCTTCCTCAGCGACCGACCGCTCGACCCGGCGACCGTCGCCGCCGCCTTCGACCCCGACGACGGCGCACACGAGAGCTACGGCGAACACAGCGGCGGCTTCGTGCGCCTGTGCATCGGACCCGACGGCCACGAATGCGGCCTGTTCTATCGCCGCTTCGCGCCTGGCGATTCCTTCAACAGCGCCGGCTACGGCGAACTCACGCTGACGACGCACGACGCCGACCGCATCGCCGGCCGCTGGGTGCTGGATGAACCCGAAGACTTCTTCGGCAAGACCTACGACTTCGACCTGCGCTTCGACGCCGCGATCCACGCCCCGCCCGGCACGCCCCTGCCCGCCGGCGGCGGCGATGCCGGCGCCGCGTATCGCACCTACGCCGACGCGGTGAAGACCGGCAACGTGCGCACCCTGCGCGGCTTCCTCGGCGACGGCGCCGAATGGCGCCTGCCCGACAACGACCCCGACCGCATCAAGGAAACGCTGAAGGACCTCCGCGACGCGCAACCGCTCGCGCCCGACATCCTCCGCGGCCGCCGCAGCGGCGACACCGTCGTCCTCTGGATCCGCGGCACCGACCGCGACGACATCACCCGCGAAGGCCGCGTGCGGATGCTGTGGAAAGAAGGCCGATGGGTGGTGGGCGAGCAGGATCTGGACACGCCATAGGGCGCATGCGCCGCAGGCGTCTTGCACACTGCGATTGAGTCATGTCGACGACATCATCCGGGATCCTGCAGCGGATTCGTGGAGAGGTCCCGCCGATTGGAACCGGTGGTGAGGAATGTGATTGATGGCCGCTATAGGTTAATAGCGGATATTCGTGGCCACCATGCCGGGTCAATGGCTAACCTGTTTCGAAGAAATGCTCCCAGCTTGGGGCGTTCACCGCGCGACCCGCAGCCCGGCGCCGTGACCTTGACTGCCCCTGTTCCCTATTGGAGCATCTAAGGCCGAGTCCCGCCTATGGCGGGAACGAGTCCATGGGGGATCACATGCGTACTATCTCAAAGCTGCTCATACCGATTGTCATCACATTTGTCATGGCAGGTTGTTCGGATCCGAAGAACTACGAAATTGCAAAGCTCACAGACGACCAGAAGAAGGAGCTGGGCAAGGCGCTTACCGCTGAAGAGGGGCAAAAGCTAGTCGGATGGACGATGCGTCACGCAATGGCCGGAGGGGAGATTCCGCCGGGCACAACAGTGGGTCAGGCATTGGCCGACCAGGACAACTGGGAAGCTGCGAAAAAGAGCAAGGAAGCCGAGGCGGCCGCGCTTGCAGCGCGATTGGAAAAGGAGCGCGCACAAAAGCAAGCCGAGTTCGCCAAGCTTGTTTCAGTCGCAGTCCTGAGCAAGCGCAACATTGACGGGGAGTATGGCCAGAAGGCAGTCGTATTCGACGTCGGCTATGAAAATAAGGGGACCAAGGACATCGAGGGCATAAAGGGCATCCTCCGCGTAAGCGATATCTTCGGTGACCTTATTACCAGCATCAATTGGTCCTATGACGATGGGGTCGCAGCGGGTTCTAGCGAAGTTGAACGAGGATCGGGCGTGGACATCAACCAGTTCATTGATCGCGACATGAAGCTCTGGAACACTGATTTCAGCAAAATGAAAACTCAGTTCGAAGTCTCGACCATCGTCTTCAAAGACGGCACGACCATGAAGGCCCCTGAATGAGATGCTCGCTAAAGTCGTAAGACTCAGGGCGAAACCAGCCACCCAAAAACTACGCCTCAACACCACCCCATCAACCGCACCTGTCATTTCCAACAGGCCGCAACACGCGCTTCGATCCACACCGGTTCACCGGGGTGCTTTTCGCATCGCATGTCGCCTTCCCGTGACCATGGCCAGAGACGATTTCCACAACCGTAAATTTCGCTAGACTGATCGGGTCGAGAGCAGGCCTGCAGTCGCGATACGGTCCGCCGTCGGCCCGATCCGTCATTCCGCAAGGAGCGCCCCATGCAAAGATCGCAATGCCGGCATTCCGCCTTCCCGGTCGACCGGCGCGCATCGCGGGCGGCGGTCTGGCTCGCGACGACGCTCTGGCTCGCGGTCGGCTGCGCGCCGCAGCATGCGGCCGCCGATGCGCCCATGCCCGCGACGACCGGCACGCCGGTCGTCGATGCGACGCTGGCGCGCTTCGCGCCGGCCGGAACGGTGCTCCGGGCGAGCGCACGCGGGGATCTCGATGGCGACGGCGATGAAGACGCGCTGATCGTGGTCGAACGCGAGGGCGCGGAAGCGGACACCGCGCCGCGCGGTCTGCTGCTGTTGCGTCGCGATGCCGCCGGTGCGCTGCAGTCGGTGGTGAGCAATCCGGGCGCGATCCTGTGCCGCAGATGCGGCGGCATGATGGGCGATCCGCTGCAGGGCGTGCGCATCGGGCAGGCCGGATTCACCCTGCGTTTCGAGGGCGGCTCGCGCGAGTTGTGGTCGAGCGAATTCCGTTTCGTGTACGCGCGCGACCGCGATGCGTGGCGATTGGCCGGCATCGTGCATGGCGGGTTCGACCGCGCCGACGGCAAGGCCGCCGAACGACGATTGGGCATCGCCGACTTCGGCGACGTGCCGCTGGAATCGTTCGACCCCGAAGACCATCCGGCCGACGCACTGCCCTGATTCCAGACCCTCCAGGATTCCGATCTCCGAACAAGGACCGCTTCGATGCCCAACGAACACGAGATTTCCATGCTGCGCGCGGCACGCGATGCCGGCATCACGTCACGCGAGGAGATGGCCAACTTCATGGCCCAGATGGGCCACGAGTCCGGCGGGTTCGCGCGACTGGAAGAAGGTTTCCGCTACACCCGGGGAGTCCAGCAGATTCCGGTGCAGTCCGCATGGCGCGAAGGCGAGCAGGCGCTGGAAACCGCGCGCCAGGAAGCGCTGCAGGGGCGCCCCGAGGAACTCGGTCGGCTGATGTACGGCGGTCGCATGGGCAACGACGATGCCGGCGACGGCTATCTCTACCGGGGCCGCGGCTACACGCAATTGACCGGCGAGAACAACTATCGCGAGATGGGCACCGCCCTGGAACTCGATCTGGTCAACAATCCCGCGCTTGCGGCGGAGCGCGGCAATGCGGAACGGATCGCGATCCGGTTCTGGCAGACCAATGTGCCGCAGGCCGACCGCGACGATGTCACGCGCGCGACGCGCGCGATCAACAACGGCGAGAATGGTCTGGCGGATCGTCACAACCGCTATGACGCTTGGCACGCCGTGCTGACGCCGGAATTCGTCGCGGACTTCGATGCCGGCCGCGTGCAGGCTGGCGCGGCGGTCGCGCCCGCCGCCGGCCGGCCGGCGATCGAGGATGGCGCGCTGCGACGACTCGAAACGGGCGACGATGTCCGCCGGCTCAACGACAATCTGCGTGCGCTGAATGTCCGCGCGGATCGCGATCGCGAAGTGCCCGCGGGCGAAACGTTCACCCGCGAGACCGAACAGGCGATCCGTCGTTTCCAGGAGCAGCGGAATCTGCCGGTCACCGGGCGCGCGGACCCCGCGACGCTGGAGGCGGTGGAACGCGCACGCGAACAGCAGCGGGAACAACCGCCGCAGCCGGGTGCACCGGCGCGCGACGGTGCCGCACCTGAACGCCCGCAACGCCAGGGCTCCCTGCTGCTGGACGATCGCAATCACCCGAATCACGACATGTTCGCGCGCCTGTCCGCCACCGTCGGCGAACGCGATGCGGCCATCGGGCGGACGCCGGATCAGCT
>JAYRTK010000093.1:0-10992 GCA_041919595.1 Lysobacteraceae bacterium | reverse complement strand
TCGCGCGAGAACAGGAGACCCGGTCCGGCGGCGCCGAGCGCGGCGGTGGCGCAGCAACCCTTGACGAATTCGCGGCGATCGATGCGGAGATCGGTCATGACGGTTCTCCTCAGCGGCTCATGAATTCGGGGGACATCACGATCAGCGACACCAGACTGCGCAGGCGTTGCTGGTTGTAATGGCGTTTCGGATCGCTCGCGGCCCAGGTATCGGTATCGGTGATGACGTAGCTCGCCGGGTCGCCGTTCTGGGCCATGAAGCCAATCAGAAGTTGTCGTCGCGATGCGGTCGGCAGGTAACCGAGGATGCGCTGGCACCAGAAGTCGACCAGATTGTTCGCGGTCCAGTTGCTCACGCCCGTGCGGGTGGCGTCGAGGATCGGCGCCAGCGGCACGCTGGCGTCGGTGGTTTCGGTGAGCCAGTTCAGCAACTTCCAGGTCATCGCGTAGCTGTTGGAACCGGACCAGGCACGGCCGACATCCGGATAGCCGTTCGGCGCCGGCCACTCGTAGGGCAGGTGGCCGATGAAGCTCATGCGCCAGAACAGATCGTCGGTCTTGCCGTCGCCCACGCGGGGCGTCCAGTCCACGCCGAGCGCACGCAGCGCGGCGGCCACCATCTCCAGCGGGCGACGGTTCTTCTGGCCCCAGCTGTGGATGAAGGCGTCGGACAGCAGGATGTGGCGCAGGGTCAGCGCGATCTGGTTCGGCTGCTGCCAGTTGGCGCGGAAGATCGCGGCGGCGCTGTCGATCAGCGATTGCGGT
Source organism: Lysobacteraceae bacterium (assembly GCA_041919595.1). Lineage (GTDB taxonomy): Bacteria > Pseudomonadota > Gammaproteobacteria > Xanthomonadales > Xanthomonadaceae > Lysobacter_I. The sequence goes on along the minus strand of JAYRTK010000093.1, from coordinate 10,228 downwards.
GGCGTGTCGTGCACGAAGCGCCGGATCAGTTTCTTGCAGATGAACTTGGCCACCCGCGGATGCTGTGCGAGACGATCGAGAATATCGCGGCCGTCCTTCATCGCCGGCTGTTCCGGGTTGAGGAACTTGCCGAGCACGAACTTCGGACCGGCGTCGTGCCAGGCCTGCCGGTAGACGAAGTTGCCGTCATCCTCGGTCGGGTACTGCCAGTGGCCGTCCTTCACCGACCAGCCGGTGAAGGCCGACGCGGTCTCGTACACGTCCACGTCGGTATAGCCGATCGGGAATGCCGGATCCTCGGGGCAGGGCGGAACCTGGAACGGATCGACGAAGCCGAGGTAGTTCTCGGCGCCGAAGGTATGCAGTTCGAGCAGCTCGCGCGCGAAGTTCTCGTTGGGGCCCGAGCGCGTGTTCGAGGCGTTGTCGAGGTAGTACATCATCGCCGTACTCTGCGCGACCGCCTCGAGCATCGTGCGGAAGTTGCCGAGCGCGTTGGCGCGGATCACGTCGCGGTGATAGTGCACGTAGACCGGACCGGCGGAGAAATCGGTGGCGGTGACGTTGAAATGGTCGTGCCAGAAACCGGTCGCGATTTCCAGCAACTGGCGGCGGGAATGCACCGCGCGGGCCAGGGTCGCGCGCTGGGTTTCCCAAGCCGGGCGCATGCGCACTTCCCAGGCCGGGTCGGATGCGACGTGATCGGTCCACAGCTGGGTCAGCGATTTGCCGAGGGTCGTGTACCCGGCAGCGGTCAGGCGTGCTTCCATCGCGCTGTCGTCGATCGCGCCGGGATTCAGCTGCTGGTCGACGAAGGCGGTGAGTCGTGCGGTGTCGTTCGCACCGAGCGCATTGAACTGCGCGATCGACGTGGGCGTGGCGCCGAACGTCAGGTGATTGAGCACGCGCACCGCGAACGGCGGTTTCGGCAGGGTGATCAGATCCGGCTGCGAGATCTGCGAGGCCTGCGGTCCGGCCATCCGCGGTCCGCCGGCAGCGGTGCCGCGATCGACCGCATCGGATGGCGCCGCGCTGCGGACCGGCATGGGCTGGAAGCGGATCGGCCCCTGGATGCCGTGGCGACGCGCGAGCGCTTCATAGACGGTCTTGCGGAGACGGTTGGAAGGCTTCGAGATCAGTCTGGGCATGCGTGCTCCGGGTCGCGACTGGTTCCGTGGGGATCAGCGCACTATAAGTCCGATTCCGCGGGAGGCGGCCCGCGAAAACCGTGGTGAACCGTGACGTAAACCACGGTCCTCGTCATGGGTGGTTCCGGCGTCGCGGCCGCAGGTCGGCCTGCAGCCGCGCGCAGGGCCGGCTCAGGACAATCCGAGGGCCGCCAGCAGTCGCTCGAACCAGCGTCGCCGGTCGCGCGCGTGGGCCTGCAGTGCACGCGCGCTTTCGAGCGAACTGCCGTAGGCCGGCTGCGGGTGATCGGGCAACTGCGCGGTCATCGCCTGCGCGGCGGTCGACACGTACCGCGGCGCCAGATCGCTGCCCTGGAACAGGCCCAGCGGTGAATATCCGGTGTAGCCCGGGAAGACATCGCCGAGGCGGTTGTTGCCCATGCGCCGGATGACCAGCTCGCTGAAGACGCGGCGGAAGTCGGTGGTGACCGGGATGTCGCCGAAATACGGCGACAGGATTTCCGGGTTGAGTCCGAGCCACTGTCCGTAGATTCTGCGTCCGTTGACCGGGCCGCCCATCACCAGCAGCGGATTGCCGTAGCCATGGTCGGTGCCGCCGCTGCCGTTCTGGCGCACGCGGCGGCCGAATTCAGACTGCACGATCACGGTCACGCGTCCCATTTCGCCGGTGGCATTCAGCTCGTTGAAGAACGCGGCCAGACCCTGCGACAGTTCGGTGATCTTGTTCGAGTAGAAACTGGTGCCGGTGGTGCCCTGGTTTTCGTGCGTGTCCCAGCCGCCCAGATCGATCGCGGCATAGCGCAGGCCGAGGTTGAAGCGGATCGACTGCGCCACGGTCCACAGTTGGCGCGCGAAGGTGCTGGTCGGCCAGGCGACCGGCGTCGTGGGCAGGGTCGAGGTGTAGCCCTGTTGCGCGATCAGCTGCATCGATGCGTTCGCGCGCAGCCCCGCGACTTCGACGCCGGTCTGGCCCGCCCACAGGCTGGCGATGCTTTCGGTCACGCCCTTGGTCCCGGCGGGCATGCCGCTGCGGTACGCCCGCCATTGCGGCGCGCCCGAACTGAGCGAGAAATCGCCCGGGCTCGGCATCGACAGCGCTTCGGTGGAACCGCGCAGATTGGCGGGCTGGCGACTGGCCACCGCCAGCATCGGCATGGTGCCGCCGGTGCCGCCGGCGGGGCGGGTCTGCCACGCGCGCGTCATCCAGCCGGTGGCGACGTTGAGCTCGCCCGGCGTGCCGAGGTCGAGAAAGGCCTGGGCATCGAAGTGGCTGCGGGTGACCACGGTGGGCATGCCGCAGCACTGCACGATCGCGAGCTTGCCGAGATTCCAGATCTCGTGCAGACCGGTCGCCGAAGGGTGCAGGCCGAAGCCGGTCGCGCTGCCGTTGGCGAGCGTCAGCGGCAGTGCGCTGCCGTCGCCGGTGGCCGGGATGCGCAGCGTCGGCCGCGCTTCCTCGTAGAAGCCGCGGTCGTTGCCGTCGACCGGCGGCACCAGATTCAGGCCGTCGATGCCGCCGCGCAGGAACACGACGACCACGGTGTCGTAGGTGTTCTCGGCCGCATGCGCGTCCTGCGAGAACAGCATGGTCGGGCCGACCGCGGCGATCGCCGCGCCTGCACCGCAGCCCTTGAGGAAGTCGCGCCGATCGAGGCCGTGCCGATTCGAATCAGAGGTCTTCATGGGAGTTCCTCAGCGGCTCATGAATTCGGGGGAAATCAGGATCATCGACACCATGCTGCGCAGGCGCTGCTGGTTGTAATGACGCTTCAGATCGCTGGTGGCCGAGGTGTCGGTATCGGTGATCACGTAGCTCGCGGGATCACCGTTCTGGGCCAGGAACGACACCAGAACCTGCCGGCGCGCCGCGGCCGGGACGTAGCCGAGGATGCGGCGGCACCAGTAGTCGACCAGATTGTTCGCGGTCCACGACGGCACTTCGGCGCGGGACAGCGCGAGGATCGGCAGCAGCGGCGTCAGTGCGGTATCCGTATCCTGCGCTTCGGTCAGCCAGTTCAGCATGCGCCAGGTGCTGACCATGTTGTTCGATCCGGACCAGCTGACACCGACGTCCGGGTAGCCGTTCGGCGCGGCCCAGTCGTAGGGCGCATGGCCGGTCGTGCCGAGCCGGCTCATGAAGTCGTTGCTGCGGCTTTCGCTGATGCCCTTGATCGTCCAGTCGCTGCCGCAGGCGCGCATCGCGGCGGCCATCAGCTCGAACGGACGGCGGTTCTTCATGCCCCAGCCGTGGATGAAGGCGTCCGACAGCAGGATGTGACGCAGGGTCAGCGCGATCTGGTTCGGCTGCTGCCAGTTGGCGCGGAAGATCGCCGCGGCGCTGTCGATCAGCGATTGCGGCGGTGTATCCGAGATGAAACGGCGGATCAGTTTCTTGCAGATGAATTTCGCGACGCGCGGATGCTGGGCGACACGGTCGAGGATGTCGCGGCCGTCCTTCATCGCCGGCTGTTCCGGGTTGATGTACATGCCCAGCGCCAGCTTCGGCCCCGCATCGTGCATCGCCTGGCGATACGCGAAAGTGCCGTCGTTCTCGTTGGGAAACCCGTTGCGTCCGTCCTTCACCGTCCAGCCGGTGAAGGCGGCGGCGGTGTCGTAGACGTCGAGATCGGTGTAGCCGATCGGATAGCTCGGATCCTCGGGGCAGGGCGGGACCTGGAACGGGTTCACGAACCCGAGATAGTTCTCGGCGCCGAAGGTATGCAGCTCCAGCAGCTCGCGCGCGTAATTTTCGTTGGGACCGGAGCGCGAGTTGCTGGCGTTGTTGAGGTAGTAGAGCATCGCCGTGCTCTGCGCCACCGCTTCGAGCATCGCGCGGAAGTTGCCGAAGACATTGGCCCGGATCACGTCACGGTTGTAGTGCACGTAGACCGGTTGCGCGGCGGAGTTGGAAATGGCGACGTTGAAGTGGTTCTGCCAGAAATCGACCAGCACTTCCTGCAGTTGCCGGCGCGAGTACACCGAGCGCACCAGCGCCGCGCGCTGGGTCTCGCGCGCGGGCGCGGAACTGTCGGTGGTGACGAGCCGGTGATCGGCCCACAGTTGGGTCAGCGACTTGTCGAGCGTGGTGTAACCGGCACCGCCGAGTCGCGCGGCGAGGGCGCTGTCGTCGATCGCGCCCGGATTCAACTGCTGGTCGACGAAGGCGGTGAGCCGCGCGGTGTCGTTCGCGCCCAGCGCATTGAACTGCGCGACCAGTGCCGGCGTGGCGCCGAAGGTGAGATGGTTGAGCACGCGCACCGCGAACGGTGCCTTCGGCAGGGTGATCAGATCGGGTCGCGAAATCTGCGACATCGACGGGCCGGCCGGACGGGGGCCTCCGGTGGCGGGCGGGCTGCCCGCCGGATCGGCCGGTTGCGTCGCCGCTGCGGTCCCGGTCGGTACAGGCTGGAAGCGGATCGGCCCGCGGATGCCGTGACGACGGGCGATGAGCTCGTAGACGGCCTTGCGGAAACGGCGCGATGACGGGATCAGTCTGGGCATGACAAAGACTCCGGAACAGGCCTGTTCGGCAGACGTGGTTCGAACGGATGGTGGTCGGATCCCCGCGACGAGGATGCCACAGGCGCGCGGACGGTCAGCGAGGCCGTCGATCGAGGCGCGAACTGTGTCACGGAGCGGTTCGAATGCCCGCCCGAAGTTGACGAGTTCTTAACGGAAGCGGATGGCGTTGCGGCCTTGATGCTGCCGTGATGGCGGTGTCATCCGCCGAGAATCGCCTCGCACAACGCGGCCGGATCCCGGTGGACGGGACGACCGCTGCGCTGCGCCAGCGCTTCCGGCGTGGTGTATCCCCAGGCGACGCCCAGGAAATCGACGCCGAGCGCGGCGGAGGCTTCGGCATCGCGGATTTCGTCGCCCACGTACACCGATTCCGCCGGTGTCCGACGACAGCGCCGGATCGTGGAGGCGAGCTTCCGCCGCTTGCCGAACATCGAGACCCCGCAGACGAGCGCATCGATGTCGCCGAGCCGTCGTTCGCCGAGCACGGCGCGCACGTTCTCTTCGCTGTTCGAGGTCACGATGGCGATCCCGACGCCGTTGCGCGCGAGCGTGGCGAACAGCGCGTCGACGCCGGGGAAGGCGGAAATGTCGGCGATGTCCGCGCGCATCCGCCGACGCATCTCGCGGGTCAGCGCGGGCAGTTTCCACCACGGCAGACCGAGCCGGGCCATGATCGCGCGCGCATCGAGCCCGCGCAGCGCGTCCCATTCGGCTTCGTCCAGACGCGCGAGGCCATGGCGTGCGGCGACCTCCGGCATCGTGCGTGCGAACCAGCCGAAGGAATCGGCCAGGGTGCCGTCGAAGTCGAACATCGCCAGCCGGTAGCGGGGCATCGCCGGTGTCCGTGCGTGGGGGGGCGTGCCAGTGTCCGTCGAGGCGATTACTGCGCGGTCCAGCCGCCGTCGATCGGGAACGAGGCGCCGGTGACGTTGTGCGCTTCGCGCCGGCACAGCCACAGCGTCATCGAGGCGATGTCCTCGGGCAGCGACATGCGCTGGCTGGGCTGTTTCTCCGCGACCAGCGCGCGCACGCCGTCGTCGCGGCTGCCGCCATTGCGGCGGGCTTCGATCTGCGGTTCGATCAGCGCGGTCTCCACCCAGCCGGGGCAGATGCAGTTGACGGTGATGCCGCCGCTGTCGCGGCTGCCGCTGGCGGCGTATTCCAGCGCCGCCACCTTGCTCAGGCCGACGATGCCGAACTTGCTCGCCACGTAGGGCGCCTTGTTCACGGACGCGACCAGGCCGTGCACCGAGGCGATATTCACCACCCGGCCATAGCCGCGTTCGGCCATGCCCGGCATCGCCAGGCGCATGGTGTGGAAGGCGGCGCTGAGGTTGATCGCGAGGATGTCGTTCCACTTCTGCGTCGGCATCTCCGCCAGCGGCACGGCGTGCTGGATACCGGCGTTGTTGACGAGGATGTCGACCGGCGACCAGGCGTCGATCGCGGCCATCATCGCGTCGATCTGTTCCGGATCGCGCAGGTCGGCGCCGAAATGGCGGACATCGGCGGCACCGGCGTCGCGCACCGCCTGCAGGGCCGCGTCGATCTGTTCGGGCGTGCCGAGGCCGTTGATCGCGACCTTCGCGCCGGCGGACGCGAGACCGCAGGCGATGGCGAGGCCGATCCCGGACGTGCTGCCGGTGACGAGGGCGGTGCGCGGGGCGAGGAATCGATCGGACATGGCGGTACCCGTGGGGAAGCGAAAAAAAATGCGCCGCGAAACGCACGGCGCGGAAGGGGAAATTATGCGCTATCGCCGGGGAGGCGCAGTGCGGGCCCGGGCCCGCACCCGCGCTGCACGACGCGTCACACCAATCCGGTGGCGTAGAACGCGCCGATGGCGACGAACACCGCCGCGGTCTTGATCAGCGTGATCGCGAAGATGTCCTTGTAGGCCTGACGGTGCGTCAGCCCGGTCACGGCGAGCAGCGTGATCACCGCGCCGTTGTGGGGCAGGGTATCCATGCCGCCGGAGGCCATCGAGGCGACCCGGTGCAGCACGTCCATCGGGATGTTCGCGGCGGTCGCGTTGGCGATGAAGGTCTCGGCCATCGCCGCGAGCGCGATGCTCATGCCGCCGGAGGCCGAGCCGGTGATGCCGGCCAGCGCGGTCACCGTGATCGCCTCGTTGATCAGCGGGTTCGGGATCGAATGCAGGGCATGGGCCACCACCAGGAAGCCGGGCAGGGCCGCGATCACCGCGCCGAATCCGTATTCGGAGGCGGTGTTCATCGCCGCCAGCATCGCGCCGCCGATCGCCTGTTTCGCGCCGTCGGCGAACTGCCGGGTCACCGGCTTCCAGGCGAGCACGACGACCGCGGCGATGCCGATCAGCAGTGCCCCCTGCACCGCCCAGATCGCCGCGACCTTCGACACTTCCTGCACCACCGGCGTCGCCTTGCCGATCACCGCCGGCACGAACTCGTGGCTGCTGCCGTAGACCTGCGGGATCCACAGGGTCAGCAGTTTGTTGGCCACCCCGACCAGCACCAGCGGCGCCAGCGCGAGCAGCGGATGCGGCAGCCGGTCGTCGGCGAACGGCGCGGGCTCGTTGACCAGCGTCGCGGGATCGCCGTAGCCCTCGCCGTTGCGCTTCGCCGCGCGCCGTCGCCATTCGAGATAGCTCATGCCCAGGATCAGGATGAACACCGCGCCGATCGTGCCGAGCCATGGCGCCGCCCAGGTGGTGGTGCCGAAGAACGAGGTCGGGATGATGTTCTGGATCTGCGGCGTGCCCGGCAGCGCGTCCATGGTGAAGGTGAAGGCGCCGAGCGCGATGGTGCCGGGGATCAGCCGCTTGGGAATGTCGCCCTGGCGGAAGAGTTCCGCGGCGAACGGGTACACCGCGAACACCACCACGAACAGCGACACGCCACCATAGGTCAGCACCGCGCAGACCGCGACGATCGACAGCATCGCGCGTTCCGCGCCGAGCAGACGGATGATCGCGCGCACGATCGATTTGGAGAAGCCGGACAGCTCGATCAGCTTGCCGAAGATCGCGCCGAGCAGGAACACCGGGAAATAGAGCTTCAGGAACCCGACCATCTTGTCCATGAACAGGCCGGTGAACATCGGCGCGACCAGGGACGGATCGGTCAGCAGCACCGCGCCGAGCGCGGCGATCGGCGCGAACAGGATCACGCTGTAGCCGCGGTAGGCCACGAACATCAGGAAACAGAGCGCGGCCAGGACGATCAGGAAGGACATGGGAATGACATCGGTAATGGCTTCCGGCGCCCGGGCGGGCATGGAAAAGGCCGGGCCAGTGTCGGCAGGGCGGCGATGCCGGCCCATTGTCCGAAGGTACAAGTGTCCGCGGCCGGCGGCGCGCCCTAGGCTTGCCGCACCCTGGCCGCCGAGCGTCGGCGGCATTCTGTCGAGGATCCGATTCATGCGCCGTACCCACTCCGCCGCCTCCCTTCCCAGCGCCGCATTCCGCCGCCCCGCGCCGATGCGCAGCGGCCTGAGCATGGCCGTCGCCATCGGTCTGTCCGGTCTGCTGGGGCTCTCCGCGCCGACGGTCCGTGCGCAGGACGCCGACGGCGCCGAGGCCGAGCAGAATTCGCTCGACACCATCGTGGTCAGCGCGCGCAAGCGCGAGGAGACCCTGCAGGACGTGCCGGTCGCGGTCACCGCATTCACGCCCGATACGCTGGACAAGCTCAATGTCGAGGATCTGAGCGATCTCGACGCGCAGGTCCCGAACCTCACCATCTATGCCGCCCGCGGTTCCAGCAGCACCGTCACCGCCTACATCCGTGGCGTCGGCCAGTCCGACCCGCTGTGGGGCGTCGATCCGGGCGTGGGCATCTATCTCGACGACGTCTACATCGCCCGCCCGCAGGGCGCGTTGCTCGACGTGTTCGATGTCGGCCGGGTCGAGGTACTGCGCGGCCCGCAGGGCACGCTCTACGGCAAGAACACCATCGGCGGCGCGATCAAGTACGTGTCGAAGCCGCTGCCGGAAGCGCTGGACGGCTTCGCCTCGATCACCGTCGGCAGCGACAACCAGCTCGACGCGAAGGCGGCGCTGGGCGGTTCGCTGTTCGGTCAGGACAGCGGTCTGCGCGGGCGGATCGCCGTGGCCAGCCTCAACCGCGATGGCTTCGGCGAGAACGTCAATACCGATCAGGATGTCAGCGACAAGGAGATCAACGCGCTGCGCCTGAATCTCGGCGCCTATGCCGGCGACGATTTCGACGTGCAGTTCGCGTTCGACTGGATCGACGACAAGTCCGGCGTGCGCGGCGCGCGCATGCTCGCGCCCAACCGCTTCGCCCCCACCGCCGCGCCGCTGGACGATCGCTACGACGTGCGCAACGGCATGCCCAACATCAACGACACCGAGCTCAAGGGCATCTCGGCGACGGTCAACTGGCGTCCCAACGACAACTGGGCATTCAAGTACGTCGTCGCCAAGCGCGAGTCGGATACCGAGACCAACATCGACTTCGATACCCTGCCGAACCAGATCGCCGACGTGAAGGCGTTCTACAGCGACGAGCAGACCACCCACGAAATCCAGGGCAACTACGACGCCGGTGGCCGCAGTCGCGGCGTTTTCGGCGTGTACAAGTTCGATGGTCGCGCCGGTGGCCAGGTGCTGAACAACTTCTTCAACCTGCTGTTCGGCGACACCCGCGGCGACGTGTTCACCGAAAGCGTCGCGGTGTACGGCGACTGGACCTTCGATCTGACCGACCGGCTGACGCTCGATGTCGGTGCGCGCTATACAGACGAGGACAAGCATGCGGTCGTGCTGAACCGGTTCTACACCGACGCCACCTACACCACGCTGCGCCCGTTCGCGCCGGTCGCCGCGAATTTCGACAAGACCATCAACTTCAAGAACGTCTCGCCGAAGGTCTCGCTGGATTTCCAGATCGACGACGACATCATGGTCTACGCCCTGGCCAGCCGTGGCTTCAAGTCCGGCGGCTACAACATCCGCGCGCAGTCGGTCGCGGTGCCGCGCTCGGCCGAACCGTTCGACGACGAGTCGGTCGACAGCTTCGAGATCGGCAGCAAGATGTCGCTGTTCGATCAGCGCCTGTTTCTCAATCTGTCCGCCTTCCACAACCGTTATCGCGACATCCAGCTCTCGGTGTTCACCTCCTACGACAGCAACGGCGACGGCATCGACGATGCTTTCTTCGGCGACTTCACCAATGCCGGCCGCGGCACCGTCAACGGTCTGGAAGCCGAATACCAGTGGCTGCCGAACGACCATTGGGCGATCACCGGCAATCTGGCCTGGCTCGACGCCAAGTACGACGAATACCTGTTCAAGAACGTCGACATCGCCGACCAGCAGGAGTTCACCAACGCGCCGGAATTCTCGGGTGCGCTGAACGTGGAATACCGCACCCGTCTGGGCGACATGGGCAGCCTGTCGGCGCGGGTCGGTTACAGCTACCAGAGCGACGTGGTCGCGACCACCGAGGTGGTGCGCGATCCGGTCACCGGTGCCACCGCGACGCCGATCACCCAGGACGGCTACGGTCTGGTCAGCGCCGGCGTGATCTGGAAGTTCAACGACGCCTGGACCTTCTCCC
>JAYRTK010000092.1:0-11050 GCA_041919595.1 Lysobacteraceae bacterium | reverse complement strand
GACCTCACCGATTTCGACTACGACCACAAGGGCTGGTTCGTGAACCTGGTCGGCTGGTACTGATCTTTCCGGAAAAGAATGCAAGCGATGTCGAACACTCTCCGCCATTCCAGGGCCGCGCTGTCCGCGGCCCTGCTGATCGCCGGTCTCGGCCTGACCGGCCTGGCCAACGCCCAGTCGGCGGCCTGCGCCGCCAACGAAACCACCCAGAATCTCGACCAGGCCGCCAATCCGTGGACGTCGGGCAGCCTGACGTACAGCGCTAACATCGGCACCGGCGCGTCCGCGGTGACCATCGGCGCCACGGCAGGCGGTGCCAACTGGAGTGCCGGCTATCCGCAGAACGAGCTGACCGGCGGCATCGCCAACACCTTCGGTTATGCGGTCAACCGCAACAACACCACCCAGAGCAACACCATCACCTACACCTTCAGCAAGCCGCTGAACAACCTGCGGTTGACCATCACCGACATCGACCGTTCGACCACGACCGGCGGCGGTGGCGGCACCTACGCCGATCAGGTGACGATCACCGGCACCGCGCCGGGCGGCGGCACGGTCACGCCCAGCGCGACCGCGGCCAGCGGTCTGGTGACCATCGCCGGCAACAGCGCCTTTCCGTCGGGCACCGCCAGCACCGCCACCAACTGCCCCTTCACCAATGGCGGCTGCAACGCGACCTTCAATTTCAGCGCGCCGATCACCACCCTGACCATCGTCTACGGCAACCGTGCGCCGCCGGCGGCGAACAATCCGCCGGAACAGCAGATCAGTTCGTCCTTCGGCGGTTTCTGCGTGCAGAATCCCAACCCGTCGGTGAGCAAGATCGCGCCGGCCAGCGCGACCGTGGGCACCGCGTTCGACTTCGAGTTGCGCGCCGGCAACCCGGGCAGCGCCGCCACCGCCACGGCGCCCACCGGTGTCCAGATCAACGACACCATCGACGCCAACCGCTACACCATCAACAGCATCGTCGCGGGCGCGGGTTGGTCGTGCACGCCGAACAGCGGTTTTCCGATCAACGCCGGCAGCGTCGCCATCACCTGCACCAGCGGTGTCGCGATCGCCGCGGGCGTCGCGAACCAGTTGGCGGCGACGATCAACGTCACGCCGAAACCCGCGGCGTTGCCCGGACCCATTCTGAATACCGCCAGCATTCCCGCAGGCAGCGGCGGCGACATCGACAACAGCAACAACAGCAGCAGTACCAGCACGACGCTGGCCCTGCCGCAGGCGGACCTCACGGTCACCAAGACCAACACGCCGGGTTCCGGACCGAACGACCAGCCGGCCGACACCGTGGTGTCGGGCACGACGACGAACTACACCATCGTCGTCACCAACAATGGTCCTGCCTCCGCGAGCGGTGCGGTGATCCAGGACACGCCGGGCACCGGCGTCACCTGTCCGGCGCCCACACCGGTGACCTGCACCAGCCCGACCGTCGGTGCCTGTCCTGCGGGTCCGCTGACCGTCGCGAACCTGACCGCGGGCGTTGCGCTCGGCACGCTCCCCGCGACCGCGGGCAGCAACACCGCGACCTTCACGTTCTCCTGCACGGTGCAGTGATCGTCGCCCGTCGTGAGTGATCGCGGTCACAGGGTTCGTCCGCGCTCACGGTGCGCCATCCGTGCCGTGAGCATCGCTGGTTAGAATCGCCGAGATCCGGCCGCGACGCGTACGAGGCCGCGATATCCGATCGTTGTCGGCATCCGCCGGACCGTAGCGCAGAAGGAACGTGATCATGGCATCGCTCGACAGGACTCGAACCATTCTCGCCAGCGCACTCGCGACGGCGCTCGTCGCGGTCGCCGCGATGCCCGCGCAGGCCCGGCAGATCGGCAAGGACGGCACGTTGACCGTCGGCGCCGCGAACACCACGGTCAACGCCTACACCACGCTGAGCGCGGCGGCGGCCTCGGGCGCGACCACGATCACCGTCGCCAGCGCCGCCGGCATCACCGCCGGCGACGTGTTGATGGTCTATCAGGCCCAGGGCGCGACCATCAGCACGGCCAACACCAACACCTACGGCGCCTTGACCGCGCTCAACAGTGCGGGTCGTTACGAGTTCGTCAGTGTCGCCTCGGTCGCCGGCACCACCATCACGCTCGGCACGCTCTGCGACACCACGCCGCTGCAGTTCTCCTACAGCAGCGGCGCGCAGGTGGTGCGGGTCCCGCAGTACAGCAGCCTCACGGTCAACGCCGGAGGGTCGATCGTACCCACTGCGTGGAACGGCAGCACCGGCGGCGTGGTCGCGCTGATCGTCGACGGCACCGCGACCGTGAACGGTTCGATCCACGCCAACGCGTTCGGTTTCCGCGGCGGTGCGATCGAGAACGACACGACCGCGGCCGGCACCGACGTGACCGCGTATGTCGCAGCGACCTCCGCGGAAGGCGGCGAAAAGGGCGAGAGCATCGCCGGTTCGCAGACCGCCTACGATGGTCTCGGCGGGCGCTACAACCGGGGGGCGCCGGCCAACGGCGGCGGTGGCGGCAATGCCCACAATGCCGGCGGCGGCGGTGGCGCCAACGGCGGCAGCGTGGCGGGTTGGAGCGGCCAGGGCATCCCGGACACCTCCGGCGCGGGCTGGGCGACGGCCTGGAATCTCGACGGCACTCTCACGTCGACCACCAATTCACCGGGTGGCGGTCGTGGCGGCTACACCTATGCCGCGAGCAATCAGGACGCCCTGACCGTGGCGCCGGGCAGCGCCTCCTGGGGCGGCAACAACCGCCGCGAACGCGGCGGCCTCGGCGGTCGGCCGCTGGCCAACAATCCGAGCATCGTCGGCGACACCCGGCTGTTCTTCGGTGGCGGCGGCGGTGCCGGTGACGGCAACAACAACGCCAACGCGTCGGGCGGGCGCGGTGGCGGTCTGGTGTTCGTGGTCGCGAATGCGGTTGCCGGCACCGGCAATCTGCAGGCGAACGGCGGCACCGCCGGCAACACCGTGCCCGGACACAACGATGCCCCCGGTGGCGGTGGCGGTGGCGGCTCGGTGGTGCTGGTCGCGCCGAGTGCCGGCAGTCTCGGGTTGTCCGCCATCGGTGGCAACGGCGGCAATCAGCTGATCACCAGCACCGAATCCGAAGGTCCCGGCGGCGGCGGCGGCGGTGGTTTCATCGCCTCTCCGGCCGGGACCGGCACCGTCACCGGTGGCGTCAACGGCACCACCAGTTCCACGGCGGTGACCGAATTCCGGCCGAACGGCGCGACCCGCGGTGGCGGCGGCAACACCGCGACCGCACCCACGCTCGCGAATCTTCCGCTGTGCAATTTCACCGCCAGCGCCGACCTGCGTCTGACCAAGACCAACACGCCGCTGTCCGGGCCGAGCGATCAGCCCGCCGATACCGTGGTCTCCGGCATCACGACCACCTACAGCCTCGTGGTCACCAACGGCGGCCCGAACAGCGTCACCGGAGCCGTCGTCACCGACACGCCGGGCGCCGGCGTCACCTGTCCCGGCATCAATGCCGTCACCTGCACCAGTCCCACCGTCGGCGCTTGTCCGGCCGGGCCGCTGACCGTCGCCGATCTCGCCAGCGGTGTCGCGCTCGGCACGTTGCCGGCCACCGCAGGCAGCAATACCGCGACCTTCACCTTTACCTGCGACGTGCAGTAGACGCCGAACGGGGCGATCCGCCGGCGGCGTGCGAAAACGCAGGCGCGGCGGTCGCCGGCAAGGACGGCGACAGGCCGCGATCGGGCCGTCTCGACGGACGCCGTATTTCGTGCAGGGAATCACCCACGCACACCCGATCCGGGTTTAGACCCCCGGCGGGGAATCCAGGGGGCACCATGAAAACAACGTTTCGGGCTGTCGCGTTCGCGACGGCCGCAGCGGTTCTGTCCTGGACAGGGAGTGTCGCCGCACAGACCGCCACGACCACCGCCAGCACCGGCCTGACCTGTGCCCGCGACCGGGCCGGCAACAACCTGACGTGCTCGGCCGGCGAGTTCACGACCATCGTGAACCTCTCGCTTCCCGCCGGAAGCCCGACGACCTGCGTCGCCGGCACCACCATCAGCCTGAACATGATCGTTGCCCTCAGCGGCACCAACGCCAACCGCTTCGACGGCGCGATGTTCGTCGGCCAGGGCGGCAACGATCCGCGCCTTGCAGGCGGGGTGTGCGCGGTCTCGCGGTTCCCGATCGTCAGTACCGGCAACGGCTTCACCAGTTTCGACGGCGATACCTGCGGCGACTACATCGCCGCGGGTGTCGAGTCCTGGCAGATCAACAACGTGCAGGTGCTGTGCACCGCCGATGCCGTTACCGGCCAGTTGGCCGTGCCCTACCTGCTGTCGTATCAGCAGAACAATCCGGGCGTGTGCAACGTCGACACGTCCGTGCTGCTGGCCCCGGGTTCGCCGTCGAAGTGCAACGCCGGCACCGCCACCGTGCCGACCCTCGTCGTGAACGGCTACGTCCGGTTGACCAAGCAGACTATCCCCGACGGCGCCGCCGGCAGCTTCGCCTTCACTGCGTCGAGCAGTCTCGGCACGCCGACGCCGACCGCCTTCAACCTCAGCGACAACCAGTCGCAGCTGGTCGAGGTCAACGTCACCGGCACGGCGCGCACGCTGACGATCACCGAAGCCGCGCTCGGTGGCTGGGAACCCACCGCCAGCATCGTCTGCACCAATCCCACCGGCGGCGCCGCGCCGTACGTGACCGTGAACAACGCCACGCGCACGATCACGGCGACCCTCGACAACACCAACTTCGGCGCCGAGTGCACGATCACCAACACGCGGCAGACGCGTGTGCGCACCGCGAAGGCGCTGTCGCCGACCACCGATCCCGGCCTGTTCAACCTGACCGCCGCCACCGCCACGACGACCGATTCCGGTCACGGCGGCGCCACCGCCTTCGCCGCGGTCACCGCGGGCAACAGCGCCGCGTTCTCCGAGACCGCGGGCACCGGCACCAATCTCGCCGCCTACGCGAGCACCTACCAGTGCATTCGTGCCGATACCGGTGCGGTCGTCTCCAGCGGCGGCGGCACCTCGGTGAGCTTCATCCCGCCGGCGCAGCAGGACACCACCTGCACCTTCACCAATCGCCGCCTCAACGCCGATCTGCACCTGACCAAGACCTATACGCCTGGCGTGAACGGTGAAGTGGACCAGGCCGCGGATACCGTGGCCTCCGGCGCCGCCAGCGACTACACCATCACGGTGACCAACAACGGTCCGGACAGCGCGAACGGTGCGGTCATCATCGATCCGGTGCCGACCAATTTGACCTGCACCACCGCCAGTTGCACCTCGACGGGGGGCGCCAGCTGTCCTGCGCCGACCGGTGCCGCGCTGGTCGCGGCATTGCAGGGTGCCGGTGCGGTCGTGCCGGCGTTGCCGGCATCGAGCAGTGTGTCGTTCGTATTGAACTGCACGGTGCAATAGCTTTCATCGATCTGTCTCGCGAAGACGCGCGTCGACACCGGACAGGTCGTCGGTCGCAAGCGGCATGTCCCTGTTTTCAGGCCTGCCGGTGATGGCGGCCCGCGGTGCAACGGAGTTCGCGTCCATCGTCGATCGGAGGTATTCTCCCGACACAGGCCCGAGGGTGCGCGCGTCCTGCGGGAAGACCGTGGCGCGCGATGGCGTGCGGGGTGTTGTTCCCGATGCCTGCAGGGCAGGCCTTGCGGAGCCGGCGCTTGCGGAACAGGGATGTGGACGGACAGCGGTACGAATCGGGGCGAGCGATGAAAAAATTCTGGAAGCCGGTCCAGCGTGACGTTCGTGCGTCGATGAGTTTCGCCGCGAAGTGCTTCACCGCGATGATCGTGGCGCTGCTGATCGCGCCGGCCGCGGATGCCGCGCAGGTGCAGCACCTCTCGACCCAGACCGCGACCGCCACCGGTGCCGGCGCCACCGGCACGCCGACGATCGCCAGCTTCAACATTCCCTCCGGCAAGAACCGCGCGATCTTCATCTGGGCCACGTTCGAACGCGATCACTGCTCGCCCGCCGACGGCACCGGCGGCCTGTGCGACAGCGGCAATGCCGCCGGCACCGGGCTTGGCGACAACTGGCCCGAGCCGCGTCTTGGCACGCCGCCGGCCACGACCACCAACAGCCAGATCACCGCGCGGCTCACCGGGCCCGGCGGCACCATCAACAAACAGAACGCGCTGGTGATCGGCGGCACGCCCAGCGGCGACACCCGCTTCATCGCCATCAGCACCTCGCCGAGCGGTTCGCCCGCCGGCACGGCCTTCTTCAGCCTCAGCAGCTTCCACATCGTGCTGTTCGAGAACGAGATCGACACCCTGCTCGGCGGTGCGGCCTCGGGCACGGTCAGTATCACGTTCCCTGACGTGAATCCACCCACGAACGCCGGTGACGACGCGCTGCTACTGGCGTCGGTGTACCAGAACGTCGAACAGACGCCGACCGGTTTCGTGCGCAATGCGGCCGCGGTCGCGCAACGGAATTCCACCACCGGCGTTCTTCCGGCCGGGAACTATTCGATGACCGTCCCCCAAGCGCCCGATGTCGGGTACGACGCGGGCCAGGTGCCCGACGAAGCCGATGACGGCAAGCTCGTGATGGGGGCGAACGCGACCACCCAGGGCTTCGCCACGCCTGCCGGCCATACCTCGCTCACCGGCTCTCTGGTGACCGGTAACAGCGGCGGCACCTACGACACGTTCCCGGGTGATGAAACCAACGAGCCGAACGGGATGTCGGGTGGCGCGTATTTCCGCAACGGCGGCGCGACGCCGGGCAGTTTCTACACATTGACCTCTGCAGGATCGTCCGCCGCCAGGGTCTACGGTGGCACCACGGCTTCCTTCCTGCTCGAATCCGACAACGCGGACGTGACCGACGCCCCGGTGAGCTACGGTAATGCGACGCACACGATCTCGGGCATCCGCCTCGGTGCGAGCGTGGATGCGGACAGCGGCCTGCTCAACAACGCCACCGCCAATGGCGACGACGCCAACAACACCGACGACGAGAGTGGCGTCACCCTCACGCCGCTGCTGCCGACCGGCGAGACCACCATCGTTCCGGTCAGCATCCAGAACGGGGCGGGCTTCCTCAACGTCTGGTTCGACTGGAACGCCGATGGCGATTTCGCCGATGCCGGCGAGCAGATGATCACCAACCAGGCGGTCGCGGTCGGTGCGATCAATCTCAACATCGCGGTGCCGGTGACGGCGGTCATCGGCCCGACCTTCGCCCGCTTCCGCGTCTGCACCAACAACACCGCCCTTGACAACTGCTCGACCCCGCGCGGTACGGTGCAGAGCGGTGAAGTCGAGGACTACCAGTTCACCGTGTCGCGCAAGCTTTTGCTGCGCCAGACCACCATCGGCGGTGTCGGCGGCGCCTTCGGTTTCGTCCTCACCAATACCGCGCAGACCACCGGCAGCGTGACCACCTCGGCGGTGAATACGCCGACCCTGGTCGACGGCAATACGGCCAGTACGGCTACGCTCGCCTACACCATCGTCGCGCCGACCACCGCGGTGACGATCAACGAGAGCAGTCTGCCGGCCGGCTGGTCGCTGGTCGGCGCGACCTGCGTCAACGCCGCCAGTGCGACGGTGGGCAGCCTCAGCGGCAGCACCTACACCATCACCGGTGCCGAGATCGGCGCCAGTGTCAGTTTCACCTGTACCTTCACCAATAGCCTGCTGCCGATCCTGCGCCTGCAGAAGGCGTTGCCCGCCGGCCGCTTCACCGCCACCGACCAGTTCACCCTCACCATCGACGGCACCGGCGGTCCCGCCGCCGTCACCACGACCGGTGCCGGCGTCACCGCCACCGGCGTGGCCACGCTCAATCCCGGCGTGGTCGGCGCGGTCTACACCTTCACCGAGACCGGTGCCTCCGGCGCGAATCTCGCCGACTACACCATCACCTACGGTTGCACCAACGTCCTGGCCGGCGGGCAGACCCCGTCCGGCAGCGGGGCGACCTTCAACATCACCGCGGTGGCCGGCGACGATCTGACCTGCACGTTCACCAACGTCCGCAAGAATCAGGCCGATCTGGTGCTGACCAAGACCAACACGCCCGGCGTCAATGGCGAGGTCGATCAGCCGGGGGACACGGTGGTGTCGGGCACGACGACGGTCTACACCATCACCGTGAGCAACAACGGCCCCGACGGCGCCGACGGCGCGGTGCTGGCCGATCCGGCGCCGACCGGCCTCACCTGCACCACCGCCAGTTGCACGGCGGCGGGTGGCGCGACGTGCCCTCCGATCACCGGTCTCGTCCTCGTCGCGGCACTGCAGGGGCCCGGGGCGCCGATCCCGGCCCTTCCCAACGGCGGTTCGATCGCGGTGACCCTCACCTGCACGGTCGACTGACCGGTCCGGCGATCCGGGCCGGGGCGCTGCGGCCGACGTCTCGCGGCGCGCGGCGCGATGGCCGCGGAATTCCACTTTCTGCGTCATCTGGTTTTAAAACGCCGCGGCCCGAACGGGCCGCGACCTTGTGCCGGCGGCAGGGGGGGCGATGACGGCGAGCGCGGGAGGCCAGAAGCAGCAGGAACGCGGCGCCCGCGCGCGGCGTTACAACCATGCGCTGGTCGCGCTCGCCCGCCGCGTCTGGAGCGAGGACTGCACGCTCGACAGCGCGATCGCGCTGCTCTGCCAGGTCGCCGCCGAGACCCTCGAAGTCGAGCGGGTCAACGTCTGGCGTGCCCATCCCGGGGACAACACGCTGCGCTGCATCCACGGCTATGTCCGCAGCAGCGATCAGCACAATCCCACCGGATACGATGAAGTCCTGCTGCTGGACTCCGAATACGGCGCGCAGCTCGACGACGTGCGCGTGATCGACATCGTCGATGCCAGCGCCGACAGCACGTTGACCGAGTCCAGCGACAGTCTGCTGGCCTATCTCAAGCGTCACGACATCCACTCGCTGCTCGATGCGCCGATCCGCAGCCAGGACGAGCTGCTCGGCGTGGTCTGCCACGAACACATCGGCTGCGCGCGGGTGTGGACACCGGAGGACCAGGCGTTCGCCGGCAGCATCGGCGATTACGTCGCGGTCGCCTACGAGATCAGCCGCCGCCGCGAGGCCGAAAGCCGGCTGCGTTACCTCGAGCGCCACGACCCGCACACCGATCTGCCCAACCGCGATCATCTGCTGGAGGTCGCGCACAGCGCCCTGCGCCCGATCCACGACAACGACGCCGGTCTGGTGGTGGTGCATCTGCAGATCGAACTGCCGCTGGAGGCCGTCCCCGGCGACGACGCCCGCCAGACGCTGCTCGCTTCGGTCGCCGGCCGGCTGCGCGACGCGATCGGCCAGAGCGCGACCCTCGCGCGCGTGCGCGAGGACGCCTTCGCCGTCATTCCGCATCGGCATCTGCAGGAAGTCGAAGCGCTGGAGCTGGCGGAGCGCTGCATCGACGTGGTCCAGACCGGCTTCGACGAGGGGAGCGGCGAATCGCATCCCGCCGCGGTGTCGGCCGGGATCGCCTTCTCCCGCGATCTCGCCGCGCCCTCCGCCGACACCCTCCTGCGCAATGCCGAGAACGCCAGCCAGCGCGCCCGCGACCACGGCTTCAACTGCTGCGAGGTCTTCGACGCCGATCGTCATCGCGGCCTGCTCGACCGTCTGCGCACCGAACAGGCGCTGCGCGAAGCCTTCACCAACGGCAACCTGCTGCTGCACTACATGCCCGAGGTCGATCTGCGCGATGGCCGCTGGCGTTCGGCCGAGGCGCTGATGCGCTGGCGCGACGACGACGGCCGCATGATTCCGGCCGGCGAGTTCATCGAGATCGCGGAAGCCTCCGGGCTGATCGTGCGCCTCGGCCGCTGGGTGCTGCAGGAAGCCTGCCGCGCGGCGATGCGCTGGCCGGCGCGCGATGGCGTCGCTCCGCTGCTGCGGGTGAACGTGTCCGCGCGCCAGTTCGAGCAGGCCGGACTGGCGACGGACGTACAGAACGCGCTCGCCGACAGCGGGCTGCCGGCCGATCGCCTGTGTCTGGAATTGACCGAGACCATGCTTCTGCGCGATCAGGGCAGCGCGGCGAAGACGCTCACGCGCCTGCGCGGGCTCGGCGTACGCGTGGCCCTCGACGACTTCGGCAGCGGCTACTGTTCGCTGAATTACCTCAAGCACCTGCCGATCGACACCCTCAAGATCGACCGCGGGTTCATCGCCGGCCTGCCGCAGGATCGTGCCGATCTCGCCATCGTCCAGGCCATCGCCCAACTCGCCGCGAGCCTCGGCATCGACGTGGTCGGCGAAGGCGTCGAGACCCAGGCCCAGGCCGACTGCCTCCGCGCCTGCGGCATCCACGCCGTGCAGGGCTACCTCTACTCGCCGGCGATCGACAACGACGCGCTGATCGCGGGCTTCGGCGGCGGCTGAGCCCTGCGGCGGTCCGTTCCGCCCGGCGCGGACGGGCCCTGGCCACGCCGGCAGCGACGGGGTGTCGCGCCTCACGTCTGAGGGACGCCGCGGCGCGCTACCCTGTGTACCCGCAGTCCGCCCGACGAGGTGTCCCATGCGTCTGTTGCCCGCAGCCCTGTCCGCAGCGCTCGTGCTGGCCGCCGGTCTGCCGGCGGGGCCCGCGCCCGCCGCCGACCGCGTCACCGGCAAACCTTTCGCCACCCGCAGCGAGGTCTACGCGCCGCACGCGATGGCGGCGACCTCGCATCCGCTGGCGACGCAGATCGCGCTGCAGACGATGCGCGAGGGCGGCAGCGCGGTGGATGCGGCGATCGCCGCCAACGCCGCGCTCGGGCTGATGGAGCCCACCGGCAACGGCATCGGCGGCGATCTGTTCGCGATCGTGTGGGATCCGAAGACGAAGCAGTTGTACGGTTACAACGGCTCCGGACGTTCGCCGAAAGCGCTGACGCTGGAGGAATTCGAGCGTCGCGGGCTGAAGGACATTCCGCCGCACGGGCCGCTGCCGGTGACGGTGCCGGGCACGGTCGACGCATGGTTCGCGCTGCACGCGAAGTTCGGCAGGCGCACCATGGCGCAGAACCTCGCGCCGACGATCGCCTACGCGCGCAATGGCCATCCGGTGCACGAGGTGATCGCGTAC
>JAYRTK010000091.1:0-11144 GCA_041919595.1 Lysobacteraceae bacterium | reverse complement strand
CGTCCTCGCCGATGTCGCCGGCATCCACGCCCGTCGTCTCTGGGACGATGAAGTCCAGGCCTCCGACGCCGCCACCCTCGCCGGCGTGAAGGCGCTGGCCGATGCCGGCGTGGACCCCTCGAGCATCGGTCTGCTGGTCAACACCTCGGTGAGCCGCGACTACCTCGAACCGTCCACGGCCAGCATCGTCAGCGGCAACCTCGGCCTGTCCGACACCTGCCAGAACTTCGATGTCGCCAATGCCTGCCTGGCGTTCCTCAACGGCATGGACATCGCCAGCCGGATGATCGAGCGCGGCGAGATCGACTATGCCCTGATCGTCGATGGCGAAACCGCCAACCTCGCCTACGAGAAGACGCTCGAGCGCATGACCCGTCCGGACGCGACCGAGGAAGAGTTCCGCAACGAGATGGCCACCCTGACCCTCGGCTGCGGTGCCGCCGCCATGGTCCTGGCCCGCGCCGAACTGGCCCCGGGCGCGCCGCGCTACCGCGGTGGCGTCACCCGTGCCGCGACCCAGTGGAACACGCTGTGCCGCGGCAACCTCGACCGCATGGTCACCGACACCAAGATGCTGCTGACCGAGGGCCTCAAGCTGGCCCAGAAGACCTTCATCGCGGCCCGGCAGGCGCTGGGCTGGGCGGTGGACGAGATGGACGAGTTCGTGATCCACCAGGTCAGCAAGGTCCACACCCAGGCCTTCGTCGACGCCTTCGGCATCGATCCGAAGAAAGTGCTGACCATCTTCGGCGAGCACGGCAACATCGGCCCCGCCTCGGTGCCGATCGTGCTCAGCAAGCTGCGCGAGATGGGCCGCCTGAAGAAGGGCGATCGCGTCGCCCTGCTCGGCATCGGTTCCGGCCTGAACTGCT
Source organism: Lysobacteraceae bacterium (assembly GCA_041919595.1). GTDB lineage: Bacteria > Pseudomonadota > Gammaproteobacteria > Xanthomonadales > Xanthomonadaceae > Lysobacter_I. The sequence continues at coordinate 10,272 of JAYRTK010000091.1, read as the reverse complement.
CGATGGCCGAAGTGGTCTGGTAAGCCGCTTTCCGGCGGTTCCGATCGTCGCTGCCGTGCTTCGAAAACCCCCGGTCCGCCGGGGGTTTGCGTTTCCGGCTCAACGCATCCCTGCCCGCGGCAAGCGCGACGGCGTCGCGGCCGGGGTTCTGGCGTCCATCGTCGATGTCCGCCGGCAATGCGGCTTCGCCTGCGACCGCCCCGAAACGCGAAGCCCCCGGCGTTGGCCGGGGGCTTCGTTCGAGCCGCGCTGACCGGTCGCGCCCGCGCGCCGGGCCGTGACGTTTACTGCCGTGCCGGCGCGGGCTCGGCGCGACCTTCGCGCACCGCGCGTTCGATTTCCCGGTGGATCTCGCTGTCGATCGCCGCCATTTCCTGTTCCATCTTCTCGCCGAGCGCTTCCATTTCCGCGCCGAGGGCTTCCATCGGCCTGGCCGCGACTTCCATCTTTTTGCCCAGCGCCTCCATCGGCGCCGCGCGCGCGGTCATCGCCTCGGCTTCGGCCTCGATGCGTTCGGAGATCCGTTCGATCTCGGCGTCCAGCGCATCCATCCGCCGTTCGATCTCCCGTTCCTCCGCGGCCTCCGCGGCCTCCGCGGCGGCGGTGCCGGCGCCGATCGCCAGTTCCGCCTGCCGCTGCGCGAGCTTCGCCTGCTGCATCGCCAGACGCTGCAGCCGCGCGTTGTTCTCCTGCATGTCCCGCGAGGGGGCCATGTCTTTGCCGAGCGCGCTCATCTGCCGGCTCATCGCTTCCATCGTCTTGCCGTGCGCATCCATTTCGCGGCTCATCGCTTGCATTTTCGCCGCGTTGGCGGAGGCGGCCGCCAACGCGCGCTGGATGCGCGCAAGCACCGCGGGGTCGCGCAGCACGTAGGGCTTGCCGTCGCGGCGGAACCACAGGAAATCGCCGTCCAGCGCGGCCTGTGTCGCGCGCACGTCGTCGGCCTGGTCGCTGTCGCCGGAGAGGAAGATTTCTTCGGAGTCGCCGTTCACCAGTGCATAGGCTTCCTGCGCGCGATCGGTGTCCGCGCGCAGGGCATGACCGGTGCGTCCCGCGCCGCGCGGACCGGGCGCGGTTGCGGGGGCGGGGGCGGGCGCGGCGGTCGGGCGATCCGTCTGCGCATGCTGCGTCGCCTGCGGTGCGGTCTGCGCCGATGTCCTGTCGGCCTGCGCGTAGGCATAACAGGCCGCGCTGGTGGCGAGCAGGGCGATCGCCGGCAGCGCGATGCGGGCGCCGATGCCGGGACGGGTGGGGCGGATCAATTGCTGGATGCGGGTCATGAGATGGCCTCCTTGGGCGGCCTGTGCGAGGGCGTGCGTTGCGTGCGAATGCGTTGCGGCCGCATGGCGGTCCAGCGCGGAGAGCGCGAGCGCGAGGCGGCGCGGTTCGCCGAGCGCGTTCGCGGTGATGTCGTCGGCGATCAGTTCTCGTTCGATCCGGATCCGATGCGACAGCCACCACACTGCGGGGTGGTAGAACAGCAGCGATTCGACGAGCGTCTGCAGCAGATTCACCAGGTAATCGTGACGGCGGATGTGCGCCAGTTCGTGCGCCAGCAGCGCCTCCAGCAGCTCAGCGGGCATCCGCGCCAGCAGCGCGGCCGGCACGATCACCACCGGGCGGAAGATGCCGGCGGAGAGCGGGCCATCGTCGTCGTCGCTGATCAACAGGTGGACGCGATCGCCGATCCGCATGCGGGCGCAGAGCGCGCGCCATCGCGACTGCCAGAGCGCCGGCACCGGCACCCGCGCGCCGTGGCGCGCGCGCCGCAGCCACGACAGTCCGGCCAACAGGCGCAGCAGCATCGCGCCCACACCGACGCCCCAGAGCGCGACCACCCAGGGCGTCGCCGTCTCGAGCGGTACGGTGCGGGCGCGAAACGCGTGGTCCAGCGTCGCCAGCACGGCGGATGCGTGGACTGCGTCCGTCGTGTCGGTGGCGGCTTCGATCGGGGACGTCTCTGTCGGCGCGACCGCCGGCTGCTGCAACGCCTGCCGCAGCGTCTGCAGCGGCAGCCACAGGCAGGCGGCCAGCGCGATGCAGGCCACGGCATAGCGTGCCTGCGGGCGGGCGGTGCGCAGCATCCGCAACATCAGCCAGGCGCTGGCGCCGATGACGGTTCCCTGCCAAAGGAAATGCAGCAGCGCCTGCGCGAGCGCCGGGATCAGGGGCGTGAGCAGCGCGGCGATCGGGTCATTCGTCATGGCTCTGCTCCAGGAAGCGCTGGATCTCGGCGCGCTCCTCATCGGTGACGTGGCCGCGCAGCGCGGTCATCACCAGCGCCTTGCCGGATCCGGAAAAGGCCTTGTGGATCAGGTCCTGCAGCAGATTGGTCTGCAGCGAGTCCTGCGCCGCGGCCGCGGCGTACACGTGCGAACGCTCGCTCTCGTCGCGGATCACCAGTCCCTTGCCGTGCATGACCTGCAGCAGCCGCAGCACGGTGGCCTGCGCGGCCTCCGGACGTTCGAGGCGCTGGGCTTCGTGCACCTGCTTCGCGGTGCTGGGCCCGAGGCGCCACAGCAGCCGCAGCAGATCGAGTTCTGCGGGCGTGGGTTTCGGGGGCGGTGTCGTGGTGGGCGTGCGGGACATGCGTCGATCGTCCGGAGGCGGGAAGAGAGGGGGCGGTGCAGGCACCGTAGGCCAACTAGACAATTTTGTCTAGACAAAATTGTCTAGTTGTTTGCCCATTCGTCGGAAAACCCCGGTGATGCGCGCCGGCTGGCGCTGCGGGGGCTGACGACCGTTGGTCGGAACATCACATGTGACAGATTGACAGAACTTACATGTGACAATTAAGGTCGCGCTCATGGAACGCCGCACCTCCGCCTACTACCAGCGCCGCCACCGCGACCGTCTGCGGGAGCAGGGGCTGTTGAAGAAAGAGCTGTGGGTGTTGCCGGAGTACGCCGACGAACTGGCGGAGATCGAACGCCGGATGCGCCGGCCCCGCGGCCCCGCGCCGCGGGCCGGGCTGGGCGAAGGGGAGCAAACGATGGGCAATGTATCGGCGGCCGTGTCGCAGGGTGCGATCGGCAGCCTCTGGCCGACCGCGAACGCCGGCATCGGCGCGCCGCTGTGGACCGCGTCCGCGCTGTGCGCCGCGATCCTCGCCTCGCAACCGGTCCGTGACGGCGCGGTATCGGTCGAGCTGATCGAGGGCGCCGAGCCGGGCCTGTACCTGACCATGCACGAATACGGCGACCTGCCGCTGTTCATGGCCGTGGTCGGCCGCCAGGTGGTGGTCGAGGCCATGCTCTGGCCGGTGTCGCAGGTCCGCGATCCGGCGCGCTTCAACGAAGCGTTGCTGCGCACCCACAAGCTGTTCCCGCTGTCGACGCTGGGCATCGAAACGCTCGACGGCGAAGCGGTCTACATCATGTTCGGCGCGCTCAGCGCGTCTTCGTCGCTGGCCGACGTGCTGTTCGAGATCGAAACCCTGGCCGACAACGTCATCCGGGCCACCGAGGCCTACGAAACGCATCTGCGGGAGGCGGCATGAAGACCGAACGCAACGAGGGCGGGCGCGTCGCGCCGGCATCCGCGGGGGGCGCTTCCGCCGAGACTTCCGAGACCGTCGCTACGCCGATCTGGCGCAGGCTGGTCGATGCGGTCCGCGGCGGCGCGCACGAGCTGGGCGAGGCCATCGCCGACAGCCAGGCGCTGCGGATCCTCGATCAGGAAATCCGCGACGCCGACACCGAGCTGCGACGCAACCGGGACGCGCTGGCCGAAATGCTGGCGCACTACAAGGTCGCGCTCGATCGCAGCGCGACATCGGCGAAACGGGTCGAGGAATACGAAGGCTACGCGCTGAAGGCGCTGAAATCCGACGATGAAGCGCTGGCGCGCGAAGTCGCGGTCAAGATCGCGGCGTTCGAAAGCGAACGCGACGGCGACGCCATGCGTGCGGACGAACTGTCGGTGCAGGTCGCCGATCTGCGCAAGGCCGTGGCCCAGGCCGAGGCCCACATCCACCGGCTGAAGCAGCAGGTCGACACGGTCCGCGCCACGGAGACGGTGCAGCGCGCGCAGGTCGCGGTGGCGCATCGCCATGCCGGCCAGGACTCGCGCCTGCGTACCGCGCTGGAATCGCTCGAACGGATCAAGCGGCGCCAGGCGGAGCGGGGTGCGCGGATGGAGGCGGCCGCCGAACTGGCCCGCGAGCGCGAGGAAGACGCACTCGAAGCGAAGCTGCGCGAGGCCGGGATCATCGCCGAAGAAACCGGCGCGGATGCGGTGCTGGCGCGGCTGAAGAAAACGATCGGGAACTGAGCGCCGCGCGCGAGCCGTCCGGGGACGGCGGGAGAATGGGGATGATCGAGTTTCTGAAGATCGTGACGTCGTTTCCGACGGTCGTGTACACCGTGCTGCTGGTGGTGGTCGTGGTCCATTGGCTGCTGTCGGCACTGGGCATTCTCGAAGTCGACACCGTCGATGGACTGATGCCCGACGGTTTCGGCGGCCATGGTCATGGCCTCGGCGGGCACGATCTCGGCGGCCATCACCTCGGCGGACATACGGCGGGCGGGCATGCCGCCGGCGGCCACGACATCGTGACCCACACCGGCGGCCACGCGCATGCGCACCACCACGACAGCGAGAGCGGCGAAGCCGGCGGCCTGCTGATGAAGTTCGGTCTTCATGGCGTGCCGATCATGGTCGTGTTCACGATCATCGCCGTCGTCGGCTGGAGTTTCTGCTTCTTCGTCGATCAGTACCTGCTCGGTGTGTTTCCGCTGGGCATGTTCGAGATTCCGGCCGAAATCGCGACGATGCTCGGCGGCCTGCTGGTATCGATTCCGGCCGGGCGGCTCGTGCTCAGTCCGGTGCGCCGGGTCATGCGCCGGTTCGCGCCGGTCTCGCAGCGGCCGATGCTCGGACGCTACGGTGTCGTCCGCAGTCCCGAGGTCACCCAGAGCTCGGGGACGGCGGAGATCGATGACGGCGGCGCCGGCCTCATCCTGCAGATCCGTGCCGACGTGTCCGGACGCTTCGTCCGCGGCGATCGCGTCGTGCTGATCGAATACCTGGAAGAACAGAACGCCTACCGGGTGACATCCGGCGAGGAGTTCGAGCGTCTCTGACGCAGCGCGGTCCGGCGCGGGAAATGCGCCGATGAAACATTCCGATACAACGATCTGGAGAACCTGAGATGAGCGAACTTGGTCCGAACCTGGTGTGGGCGCTGGCGATCGCGGCGGTGGCGGTCGTGTCCCTGCTCGGCTTCGTTGGGATGTTCAAGGCCTTCTACATCAAGGTGCCGCAGGGCACCGCGCTGATCGTCAACGACATGTCGTCGACGCCGAAAGTGCATTTCACCGGCGCGCTGGTCTATCCGGTGATCTACAAGAAGGAGTTCATGCGGATCTCGCTGATCACGCTGGAAGTGGATCGTCGCGGCAAGGATGGCCTGATCTGCCAGGACAACATGCGCGCCGACATCACCGTCGCGTTCTATCTGCGCGTGAACGAGACCGCGCAGGACGTGCTGAAGGTGGCCAAGGCCATCGGCGTCGATCGCGCTTCGGACAAGGTCGCGGTGAACGAACTGTTCAACGCCAAGTTCTCCGAGGCATTGAAGACCGTCGGCAAGCAGATCGACTTCGTGAAGCTGTTCGAGAACCGCCAGGAATTCCGGGACCGCATCATCCAGGTGATCGGCAACGACCTCAACGGCTACGTGCTGGAGGACGTCGCGATCGACTACCTGGAACAGACGCCGAAGAACTCGCTCGACCCGAGCAACATCCTCGATGCCGAAGGCATCCGCAAGATCACCGAGCTGACCGCGGCGCAGAACGTCATCACCAACGAACTGGCGCGCAACGAAGAACTGGCGATCACCAAGAAGAACGTCGAGACCCGCGAGGCGATGCTGGCGCTGGAACGCCAGCAGGCCGACGCCGAGGCGCGGCAGAAACGCGAGATCGCGACCATCCGTGCGCGCGAGGAAGCCGAGACCCACAAGGTCCAGGAAGAAGAGCGGCTGAAGGCCGAACAGGCCCGGATCATCACCCAGGAAGCGGTGGAAATCCGCGAGCAGAACCGCATGCGCGAGGTCGAGGTCGCCGAGCAGAACCGCCAGCGTGCGGTCGCGATCGAGATCGAGAAGGTCAATCGCGCCCGTCAGCTGGAGATCGTCGCCCGCGAGCGCGAGGTCGAGCTGCAGCAGATCGACAAGGAGAAGGCGCTGGAAGTGCAGCGCAAGGATATCGCCAACGTGATCCGCGAGCGGGTGTCGGTCGAGAAGACCGTGGCCCAGGAAGAAGAGCGGATCAAGGAGGTGCGCCAGGTGTCCGAGGCGGATCGCCAGAAGCAGGTGACCGTGCTCGCCGCCCAGGCCAAGGCCGAAGAGGCGCTGGTGCGTCACGTCAAGCAGGCGGAAGCCGACGAGGCCGCGTCCAAGCACAAAGCGGTCGAGCTGACCGTGATCGCGCAGGCCGAACTGGAAGCCGCGGCCAAGCAGGCCGAAGCGAAGAAGCGCATCGCCGAGGGCATCGAGGCGGAACGTGCCGCGCCCGGCCTGGCCGATGCGCGCGTGCGCGAAGTCACTGCCGCGGCGCTGGAGAAGGAAGGGCTGGCCAAGGCACGCGTGGTCGCCGAGACCCTCGCCGCCGAGGCCCGCGGTGCGCAGGACAAGGGCGTGGTCGAGGCCAAGGTCATCAAGGATGTCGGTTTCTCGCAGGCCGAAGTGCTGCGCGAGAAGTATCGCTCGGAAGCCGAAGGCCTCACCGAGAAGTTCGCGGCGCTGGGCGCGATGAGCGACCAGGCGCGTGCGCACGAGGAATTCCGCATGCAGCTGGAGAAGGGCTTCGAGCAGGCGATGGCCGCGATCGGCGCCAACAAGGACATCGCGCGCGAGCAGGCCGAAGTGCTCTCGACCGCGCTGGCCAAGGCCAATATCGACATCGTCGGCGGCGAGGGCGCGTTCTTCGATTCCTTCGCCAAGGCGCTGTCGGTCGGCAAAGCGGTGGAAGGCGTCGCCGGCAAGAGTCCGATCGTGCAGGAAGTGCTGCAGAAGCTGCTGTCGATGCAGGTCGGCGGCAAGGAAGCGAAGGCGCGGACCGCGGAAGCGGAGGACGCCTGATCGCCCGACGGCGGCGCGCCGTGCGGCGTGCCGCCGATGCCTTCCGGCGCGTCCGCGCTCGACGCGGGCATCCGGCGATGCGACGGGAGCGAGGCTGCCGGACAAGGCTGCCGAACGAGTGATCGGAGCGAGGGAGCGGAGCGATGATGCGGATCGTGACGATGCTGGGGCTGGCGTTGCTGCTGTGCGCGCTCAGTGCGTGCGAGGCGCGCTTCGCTTCCGCGGATGCATCGACCGGCAAGACGCTGCAGGAATCGGCGGTCCTCGAGTCGGAGCGGGCGTGGGCGGAATCGGCGGTGCGCAGCATCCTCGCAGACATCGACGCCGGCCGTTACGGTGCTGTCTGGGACGCCGGTGCACCGGCGTTGCGGGAGGATGTCGAACGGGAGGACTTCGTGCGCTCGACCATCGTGGCCCGCGAGTACAGCGGCGATTGGGGCGTGCGCCGGCGTCGGGCCCTGGTGTTCTACGCCGGTCCGGATCGCGCGCGGGCGCTGCAGGCAACGCTGGTGAACGAGGTCGTCTGCGGCGGCAGGACCTGCGAGGAGCGGGTGTTCCTGCAACGGCTCGACCGCGGCTGGGCGCTCGTCGGCTACAGCGTCGAACCCTCGGCGTGAACGCTTCCATTTGACAACGATGCGCGGCCGCTGGGGCCGCGCCATGACAGCGGCGATCGGAAACATGGCGGACAACACCACGGCTAACGCGAAAACGGACGGCACGACGCAGGCCGCGTCGCTCGTCGACAAGGCCGTCGCCGAAGGCGGCGCCTACGAAGTCCTGCGCAGGCGGCTGGGCGAACAGGGCCGACAGCTGCGCGAGCGCGTGGACGCGTTGAACGCGCAGCGCCTGCAGGAATTCGGCAGCAGCCGGATGGAGGTCGTGGGCCGCCTGCGGATCCGCACCGAACACAATTGCGTCGCCCGCGACATCGTCCAGGTCGGCGACTGCCTGCTGTTCGGCTACAACGTCTTCATCGGGCTCAAGAAGGAGACCCGGATCGAGGACGTATTCTCGCTGTATCGGCTGGTCGAAGGTCCGGAAGGCTACGACGTCACTCCGCTGGAGATCGCGAACAGTTTTCTCGGCGATCCGACGTTCGCGAAGGAATTCGCCGAACTCTTCGCCTATTACAAGAACACGCGCCTGTTGCAGCTGGTGGTTCGCGACGGGAAGCTGCTGGCGAGTTTCCAGATCGGCGAGCGCATCGAGGACATGCGCGTGTTCCGCTGGCAGATCGAGCGCGATCGCGTGCGCTACATCGACAATCGCGGCGAGCGCGACATCGCGCTGCCGGCGCCGTACGACTTCGAGTGGACCCGCGCCACCCGGGAACTGGCGGTCGGTGGCCGTCATCCGCATCTGAACATTCTGGATACGGTGTTCGTGGAGACGGTCGAGGGCGACCTCACGATCAAGATCGAGAACAACACCGAGGATGGACTGGGCATCTATCGCGAACCGGTGGAAGACCGCAACCAGTCGCTCGACGATGCCCAGATCGATTACGCCCGCGTTGGCAGTCTGATCCTGCTGCGGGTCCTGCCGTACCGCGAGCAGCAATGGCGGCATCTCGTCTACAACACGCTCTCGCACAAGGTTCATCGCATCGATGCCATCGGTCAGGCCTGCGTGCAGCTGCCGGAGGACCACGGCATCGTGTTCCCGGGCGGCTACATGCTGCAGAACGGAGAGACCCGCACTTTCGATCAGGCCGTGCAGGGCATGCGCTACAAGCGCACGATCCGCTCACCCAACGGCGAGGACGTGCTGTACCTGTTCTACGAGCCGCTGGATGGTCGCATCGCGCTGTTCGTCTACAACACGATCCAGCGCGGCATGCAGCCGCCGGTGATGGGCCTGGGTTACGCCCGGCTCGAAGATGGGCGGATGGTCATCGCCGGCAGCGAGACCGGCGAGCCGACGCGGGTGCATCCGATGCAGGTCTGGCAGACGCCGTTCGCATCGGAGGACTACGCCCACCGGCATCCGGTCGGCAACGGTTTCCTGGGGCGGATCGGGAATCCCGAACTGGTGCGCGGCATTTCCGATCTGCTCAGTCTCGCCCGCGGCATCGAGGACGAAGACGTTTCGGCGCAGCGTTACCAGTTGCTCACCCAGACCACGCGCCGCTTGTTCGATCAGTACCACTGGATCGAGGACAGTCATTGCGAAGGACTCGCGCCGCTGTTGCGCGAGATCGTCGCCAGCAGCGAAGCGGTGCTCGATGAATACGAGAAGGTCGAGGGCATCCGTCGCCAGTCGGCGGCCTCGATGCGCGATGTCGCCGAGCGCCAGAAAGCGCTGTTCGAGAGCCTGGTCCCGGATCGCTGGGAGCGGGTGCAGGATTGCGTCGATGCGCTGAACGGGATCGCGGCCCAGCGCGGGCGTCTGCTGACCGTGCGCGAACAGCGCTACGTCGACACCGCCGCGATCGACGCGATGGAAGCCGAACTGCTGGAGGCGCAGGCCCGTACCGGTGCCGAGACCGGCGAATTCCTCGCCGGCGACAAGGCCTTGCAGCCCTACGTCGACGGCGTGCAGGCGCTCGATGCCGAGGCGCAGAAGGCCGCCAGCGTGGCGGCGTTGCGCGAGCCGCTGCAGCGGATGCAGTCGCTGTCGTCCGATCTCGACATGCTGTCGGCACTGATGGCCTCGCTGCAGGTGGACGACGCCACCCGGCGCACGCGGATCGTCGAAGCGATCTCGACGATCTACGCGAAGCTCAACCAGGCCAAGGCGCGCGCAGAACAGCGTCGGAAGACGCTCGGATCCGGCGAGGCCGTCGCCCAGTTCGGCGCGCAATTCACCCTGTTCGGCCAGAGCGTCGCCAACGCGCTGGCGTCGGCCCGAGATCCCGAGCGCTGCGATCAGGAACTGTCGCGCCTGATGGTGCAGCTGGAAGAACTGGAGAGCCAGTTCGGCGAGCATGAGCGTTTTCTCGCCGACATCGTCGCCAAGCGCGAAGAGCTGCTGGAGGCCTTCGAGGCGCACAAGCAGACCCTGCTCGACGAACGCCAACGCAAATGCGGTGCGCTCGCCGATGCCGCGACCCGGATCCTGGAAGGCCTCGGCCGTCGGACCGCACGCCTCGCCGGCATGGAGGAACTGAACGCCTTTTTCGCCGGCGACCCGACGATCCTCAAGCTGCGCGACCTGGTGGAAAGACTGCGCGCACTGCACGA
>JAYRTK010000090.1:0-11290 GCA_041919595.1 Lysobacteraceae bacterium | reverse complement strand
CGACGTGGATCAGGGCGAGGTTGGTGAAGCAGTATTCGTCCTTCTTCGACTTGATCAGGAAGAAGATTCTTTCGCCGTCTTCGTGGAAGAGATAGTCGTCGGCGTCGACCTTGTCGTAGTCGGACGGGGGCACGATGACGCCGATGTCGCTGATGCCGAGCGCTTCGGCGGCGAGCTTCTTGAACACGCGGATCTCCTTGGGGGTGGCCTGTCGCCGGGACGGCGACGGTCGCGCGGAAATCTAGCAAAAAGACGGCGCATGCGAAGCCATGACCGATGGCCTATTCCGCTGGAATCCAGTGTTTATCAGAGGCCGATGCCGTGCCGCGTCAAGTTCGGGTTGCCGGCGCGGACTCAGCCGCGACGCTGGTCCAGCACCGCCCGCGCATCGTCCAGCGACAGCCCGCGCGCCTGCAGCAGCACGATCAGGTGATACAGCAGATCCGCCGCTTCGCCGAGCAGCGGCGCATCGTCCTCGACGACCGCGGCCAGCGCGGTCTCCAGACCTTCCTCGCCCACCTTCTGCGCGATCCGCTTGATCCCGGCGTCGAACAGCTTCGTGGTGTAGCTGCCGGCCGGGCGTTCGGCATGACGCGTCCGGATCAGCGCCTGCAGTTCGCCGAGGGTGTCGCCCGGCGCCGACGGGAAACAGCTGACGGTCCCGAGGTGGCAGGTCGGCCCCTGCGGACGCGCCTGCACCAGCAGGGTGTCGCGATCGCAATCGGCCTCGATCGCCACCAGCGCCAGCACATGCCCGCTGGACTCGCCCTTGGTCCACAACCGTCCCTTGCTGCGGCTGAAGAAGGTGACCTGCCGGGTCTCCAGCGTACGCGCCAGCGCCTCGCGCGACATGTACCCGAGCATCAGCACACGATGGGTGTCGGCATCCTGCACGATCGCCGGCAGCAGATCGTCCTGCTTCCGCCAATCGAGTCCATCGATGTCGAACACGATGGTGGCGTCCGCGGCGGTGTCGTTCGCGATGATGTCCGTCCCGTTCACAACCGCACCTCGATGCCCTGCGCATGCAATGCGCGCTTGAGTTCAGGAATCGCGATCGCGCCCGAATGGAACACGCTCGCGGCCAGTGCGGCGTCGACATCCGCTTCGCGGAACGCATCGACGAAATGCGCGATCTCGCCGGCTCCGCCGGAGGCCACCAGCGGCACCGTGCAGATCGCGCGCACGGCCTTCAACTGCGCGATGTCGTAGCCGCGACGCACGCCGTCGCTGTCCATGCAATTGAGCACGATCTCGCCGGCGCCCAGCACCTGCGCCTCGCGTACCCAGTCCAGCGTGGTCTTGCCGGGCGCCTTCGTGCGATCCGGATCGCCGGTGTGGCTGCGCACCCGCCAGACGCCATCGGCGTCGCGCACCGAATCGATGCCGACCACCACGCATTGGCTGCCGTAGGCCTCGGCGATCTCGGAAATCAGCTGCGGCCGCTCCAGCGCCGGCGTGTTGATCGACACCTTGTCGGCACCGGCGAAGAGCACGCTGCGCGCGGTCTCGACGCTGCGGATGCCGCCGGCGACGCAGAACGGAATGTCGATGACCGCGGCGACGCGTTCGACCCAGGCGGTCTCGACCGAACGCCCGTCCGGGCTGGCGCCGATGTCGTAGAACACCAGTTCGTCGGCGCCTTCATCGCGATAGCGGCAGGCCAGTTCGACGATGTCGCCCATGTCGACGTGATCGCGGAAGCGCACGCCCTTGACCACGCGCCCCCCCTTCACGTCCAGACAGGGCACGATGCGCACGCTCAGCATGCCAGCGCCTCCGCGACCGTCAGCCGGCCTTCCAGCAACGCCTTGCCGAGCACCGCCCCCGCACAGCCGGCCGCACGCGCGGCGGCGACGTCGGCGGCATCGCGCACGCCGCCGCTGGCCTGCAGCGCGAAGCCCTCGCCGCGGGCCACGATCGTCCGGTACAGATCGAGATTGGGCCCCTGCAGCATGCCGTCGCGCGCGATGTCGGTGCAGAGCAGGTGCCTGGCGCCAGCGTCGCGATAGAACGACAGACAGGCGTCGAGGTCGCGTTCCGCGCGCTCGGTCCAGCCGTGGATCGGCAACCGCCACACGCCGTCGTCGTCGCGACGCGTGTCGAGCGCGATCGTGATGCGTTCGGCGCCATGCCCGCGCAGCCAGCCCGCGACCAGATCCGGCGCGCGTACCGCGAGCGAACCCACGACCACGCGCGCCGCGCCGTCGGCCAGCAGCATGTCGACCGCCGCGACATCGCGCACGCCGCCACCGGTCTGCACCCGAAGCCGGCCGTCGGCGGCGATGCGCCGCAACAGCGGGCCCAGGGTGTAGCCGCCGCCGCGCGCGGCATCGAGATCGACCAGATGCAGCCAGCGCGCGCCGGCATCGGCGTAGCGCATCGCCAGCGCGAACGGATCGTCGCCGTAACGGGTCTCGCGGTCGTAATCGCCCTGCAGCAGGCGCACGACGCGACCGTCGCGGACATCGATGGCGGGATAGGCGATGAAGTCGGAAGAGGAAGACGCAGTCATGCCGGTAGCTTCAGGAAATTGTCGAGCAGGCGCAGGCCGGCAGTGGACGAACGCTCGGGGTGGAACTGCACGCCGAAGCGACGATCACGGCCGACCACCGCGGCGAAGCGTTGCCCGTGATCGCAGTCGGCGAGCACATCGGCCTGGTCGAGATCGGCGACCGGCGCCGCATAGCTGTGCACGAAGTAGGCATGGGCACCATCGTCGATGCCGTCGAGCAACGCGGAGGACGCACCATCCGCGTCGACGCGCTTGCGCAACCGGTTCCAGCCCATGTGCGGAATGCGCAGACCCGGGCCACCGACGAGCCTGCGCACGCGCCCGCGGAGCAGACCGAGACAGGCGACGTCGCCCTCCTCCGAGGTCTCGAACAGCAGTTGCATGCCGACACAGACACCGAGCAGCGGCGCCTCGCTCGCGCGCAGGGCGGCATCGAGTCCGCGCGCGCGCAGCAGGGCCATCGATGGCGCCGCGGCCCCCACGCCGGGCAGCACGATGCGCTCCGGCTCGCCGAGTTCGTCCGCATCGCGCACGAGCCGCGGCACGGCGCCGATCCGGGCGAGCGCGATCATCACCGATCCGAGATTGGCGCCGCCGGCATCGATCAACGCGAGGTCGCCGCCGTTCGCGGTCACAGCGCCCCCTTGGTGCTCGGCAACGCGTTGCCTTCGCGCCGGAACGATTGCCGCAGCGCGCGCGCGACCGCCTTGAAGCAGGCCTCGATCTTGTGATGGTCGTTGTCGCCCTTCACCGACAGATGCAGATTCAGGCCCGCGGTTTCGCACAGCGAGCGGAACACGTGCGGCACCAGTTCGGTGGCGAGACCACCGACCTGCTCGCGGCGGAATTCGCCCTCGAAGACGCAATACGGGCGCCCGGACCAGTCGAGCGCAACCGAGGCCTGCGCTTCGTCCATCGGCAGCGTGAATCCGTATCGTCCGATGCCGCGCTTGTCGCCCAGCGCCTCGCGCAGGGCCTGGCCCAGCGCCAGCGCGCAGTCCTCGACCGTGTGATGCTCGTCGATGTGCAGATCGCCTTCGCAGCGCAGGCGCAGGGCGAAGCCACCGTGCTTGCCCAGTTGCTCCAGCATGTGATCGTAGAAGCCGAGCCCGGTCTTCACCTCGGGATCGGCCTCGCGATCGAGATCGACCTCGACCTCGATCCGGGTTTCGCGGGTGTTGCGCGTCACCTTCGCCGTGCGCGGCTGGTCGACGAGCGCGTGCGCGATCGCTTCCCAGTCGATGCCGTCGCCGAACTGCGGCGATTTCAGCTTGAATCCGCGGATGCCGAGATTGACCGCGAATTCGATGTCGGTCTCGCGATCACCGACCATCGCCGAACGCGTCCAGTCGATGCCGTGGTCGCGCAGCAGCGGCTGCACCAGTCCGAGCCGCGGCTTGCGCGTGGGCGCGTTCTCGTGCGGGAAGCTGCGATCGATCAGGATCTCGCGGAAGCGGATGCCCTGGCTCTCGAAGATCTGCAGCATCAGCGCGTGCGGGCCGTCGAATGCGGCCTGCGGGAACGCCTCGGTGCCGAGCCCGTCCTGATTGGTGACCATCACGAACTCGTAGCCCGCGTCGCGCAGGCGCAGCAGCGCGGGGATCGCACCATCGACCAGCGCGAGCTTGTCGTAAGCGTCGATCTGGAAATCGGCCGGCTCGCGGATCAGGGTGCCGTCGCGATCGACGAACAGGATCGGCCGGAGGCCGGAACGGGACGCGCTCATGCCACCGCCATCGCCGGCTGCAGCGCCGCGAACACCGCGTCGTTCTCCTCGGGCAGACCGATGCTGATCCGCAGCGCGTCGCCCAGGCCCGGGGTCGCGCGCATGTCGCGCACCACCACGCCGGCCGCGAGCAGTCGCGTGTAGACGCCCTCGGCATCGTCGAAACGCACCAGCAGGAAATTGCCCGCGCCCGGATACGCGCGGCGCACGCCGGTCATCCGCGACAGCCCGGACAACAGGCGCGCGCGTTCGGCGCGCACCTGCTCGACCCGCGCCTGCGTCTGCGCCAGGGCCTCGGGCGCCAGCGCGCGCAACGCCAGCGCGGCGCACGGCTCCGGCACCGGATACGGCGCCTGACAGCGGCGCAGCACGGCGATCAGCGCCGGATCGGCGAGCACGCAGCCGATGCGCGCGCCGGCCAGCGCATGCACCTTCGACAGCGTCCGCAGCACCGCGACATTCGGATACGCGTCGATCAGCGCGCTCGCGGACGGCGCATCGGCGTATTCGATGTACGCCTCGTCGACCACCACCAGCGCGCGACCGCTCAGGGCCTGCGCCATCGCGCGGATCGCCGCGAGCGGGATGAGTTCTCCGGTGGGATTGCCGGGCGAACACAGGAACACGATCTTCGCGCGCCGGGCGGTGGCGAGATCGCGCATCGCGGCGAGGTCGGTGACCCAGCCATCGGAATAGTCGCGCATCGGCGCTTCCACGATCGGCGCGCCCTGCAGTCGCGCGCAGACCGCGTACATGCCGAACACCGGCGGCGCGATCACCACCGCATCGTGCTCGGCGCGGCACAGCGCGCGCACCAGCAGATCGATCGCTTCGTCGCTGCCGCGGCCGATCAGCAGTTGTTCCGGCCGCACGCCGTAGACCTCGGCCAGGCGCGCGCGCAGGGCCTCGGGCTGCGGCTGCGGATAGCGTCGCAGCGCATCGGCGTCGTCCGCGGCGCTGGCCCAGGCCGATTCGTTGGCGTTGAGCCAGATCCGGCCCTCGACCGCATGGCTGCGCGCCGAGCTGTAGCCGGCGAACTGGCGCAGATCCTCGCGCACCAGTTCCAGCACACCGGGCCGGGCGTAGCTCGGCGAGGGTGCGCTCACTTCGCATTCTCCAGCGCCGCGATCCGCAGAGTCACCGCGTTCGCGTGGGCCTGCAGGCCTTCGGCCTCGGCGATCCGGATCGCACTGGGGCCGATCAGGCGCAGGCCATCGGCGTCGACGCTCTGCACGCTGATCGCGGTCTGGAAACTGGTCACCGACAGACCACTCCAGGCGCGCGCGGCGCCGCCGGTCGGCAACACATGGTTGGTGCCGCTGCAGTAATCGCCCAGCGCTTCTGCGGCATAGTCGCCCAGGAACACCGAGCCGGCAGCGCGCACGCGATCGAGCCACGGTTCGGGCTGACGCAGGGCGAGGATCAGATGTTCCGGCGCATAGCGGTTGGAGACCTCGAACGCGATGTCGATCGACGGCACCAGGATCAACCGCGACTGCGCCAACGCCTGGCGCGCGATGTCGGCGCGCGGCAGGCGCGCGAGCTGACCGACCAGTTCCGCGGCGACGCGCGCGACCAGCGGCGCCGAATCGCACAGCAGGATCACCTGCGAATCCGGGCCGTGTTCGGCCTGGGACAGCAGATCGGCGGCGACGAAGGCGGGATTGGCGCCGCCATCGGCGATCACCAGCAGTTCCGACGGCCCCGCGGGCATGTCGATGGCCGGTCCGCCCTCGACGGTGGAGACCTGACGCTTGGCCTCGGTCACCCAGGCGTTGCCGGGACCGAACAGTTTGTCGCAGGCCGGTACCGATTCGGTACCCAGCGCCATCGCGGCGATCGCCTGCGCGCCGCCGAGCTTGAACACGCGGGTCGCGCCGCACTGGCGCGCCGCGAACAGCACCGCCGCATCGGCGCTGCCGTCGTGACGCGGCGGCGTGCACACCACGATCTCGTCGCAACCGGCGAGGCGCGCGGGCACGCCCAGCATCAGCATGGTCGAGGGCAACGGTGCGCTGCCCGCGGGGATGTACAGCCCGACCCGGCCGATCGGCCGCACGATGCGCCGGCAGCGCACGCCCGCGGCGGTATCGACCGCGTACTCGTGGGCGCCGCTCTCGCGGTGGAAGGCCTCGATCCGGCTCGCGGCATCGACGATCGCCGCCTTCAGGGTCGGATCGAGCGTGGCCTCGGCGGCGGCGAATTCGGCGTCGGACACCTCGAAATCGTCGAGCACCGCGCGATCCAGCAGGCGCGTGTACTTGCGCAGCGCGGCATCGCCGTCGGCACGGACGCGGGTGACGATCTTGCCCACCCCCAGGCGTACCGCGGCGGCGGAATCCTGGGTGGGTCGACGCAGCGCGGCGCGGCGCCCGGCCTCGTCGAGACTGGACCAGGTCAGCAGATTCAGATCGATCCGGTTCGCGAGCGCAGCGCTCTTCGGTGTGTTCATGCCAGCATTCTCTCCACGGGGACCACCATCAGGCCGCGCGCACCGGCGCGCTTGAGATCTTCGAGTCGTTGCCAGGTCATCGCGCCATGGCACAGGGCCTGCATCGCGATGTCGTCGCCGTCCTGGCCATCCAGCGCTGTCACCGTCGGCGGTTCGGCATCGGGCAGCAACTGCAGAAGATGCGGCAGGACCGCGCGCGGAGCTTGCAGCATCAGCAGCTTGCTGTCGCGAATCTTCATCACACCGTCGAGACGCCGCAGCAGCAGTTCGGCGATCCCGGCGCGCACGTCGGCGAAACTGTCGACCGGACCGGCCAGCACCGCCTCGCTGTCCAGCACCACTTCCACCGGTTTGAGCTGGTTCGCGGACAGGGTGCCGCCGCTGGAGACCAGATCGCAGACCAGATCGGCCTGGCCCAGTCGCGGCGCCAGTTCGACCGAACCGGACATCAGCACCACGGTCGCGTCGATGCCCCGCTGCAGCAGCCAGCGCCCGAGCAGCGCGGGGTAACTGGTCGCGATGCGCTTGCCGGGCAACTGCACTTCCGGCTGCCAGTCCCAGGCCTCGGGAATGCCGAACATCAGCCGGCAGTGGCCGAAACCGAGCCCGCGCAGCTCGCGGAACGGCCCGGGCTGGCCGCGACTCTCGCGCTCGTACTGCTGCTCGATCAGGACGTTGCGGCCGACCATGCCGAGATCGCAGACACCATCAGCGATCAGGCCGGGGATGTCGTCGTCGCGGACCAGCAGCAGGTCGACCGGCAGCGATTCGCCGTAGTAGAACTGCTTGTCGCGGCTTTCCTGCCAGCTCAGGCCGGCGGCCGCCAGCAGCGCGAGCGCGGGCTCGCTGAGCCGTCCGCTCTTCTGGATGGCGATCCGCAGGCGATCGCGCGTGTTCGCCGCTGCCGTACGTTGCATGTCGATGTCCTCAGTGGTCGCCGTCGCGACGCGTGTCGTGTTCGAGTTGCCGGATGGCGAGCCGATAACCGCCGGTGCCGCGTTCGAGCGTGCGCGCGACCCGGCCGATGGTGGTGACGCTGACCCCGGTGCGGTCGTGGATTTCGCGGTAGGGCACGCCCTCGACCAGCAGCGGGACCACTTTCCAGCGATCGGCCATGGCCTCCAGCTCGGCCGGGGTGCACAGATCTTCCAGGAACGCCCGCACCGCATCCGGCTGCGCCAACCCGGCCAGCGCGCGCGACAGCGCGTCGAGGTCGGCCTCGGCGTCGCGGTCCGGAACGGGCTGGGGGCGGTGCTTCATGGCGGGAGCCGGGGCAATCGGCAGGTTGAATGTATTAACGCGCTAGTACATTAACGTATTGGAATTCGACCGGTCAACCCGGCGCGCGGGCCCGAGCGCCGGGCCCAGACCTCGCTCAGGCCGGTGGCAGGGCTGCGGGCGCGCCGCCGGCATTGCGGGCGGCGATGCTGCGCTCGAAGGCGGCCCGGACCGGGGCCGCGCCGTAACGCGCCTCCAGCCGGCGCACGATGAAATGGCCGCGGGCCATGTTCTGGAAGTGGTCGGTGAACAGGGCGTTGATCGTCGCCCCGCCGGCCGCGCCGATGATCGGCATCATCTGCGCCGCGGCCTTCTCGGTGAACACCACGCCCAGGCGCGCGGCGACGGTCTTGACCACTTTCGCCAGCAGCGCGCCGGCCTCGCTGGCGGCGACCGAACGCTTCGCCGCGTGCGCGATCAGCGCCGGCGCGGCGCCTTCGGTCGCGGCCTCGATCACCGCCCGGGTCGCGTAATAGCCGGTCTCGGCGGCATCGTCCGCGCGACCGGTGCCGCCGAGCGAGAACACCGCCATGCAATCCTGCTGCACCCGCGGATCGGACAGCGAAAATCCTTCGCTGCGCGCGATGTCGGCGATCGCCCGCAGCATCACCGTGGTCGAGGCCGGAATCTCCACCAACAGGCCGGTCCAGCCGAAGAATCCGCCGGCGGCGCCGGTGGCGGCGGCGACCGCCTTGTGCATCCGCGTCGACGCCCTGCGCTCCGGCGCGTCGTCCATCTTCCACAGCGCGACCCGCGCGGACTTCTCCAGGGCGGCTTCGACCGCACCGTGAATCCGCCGCGACGCGCCCTTCGGCAGTTTCGTCATCAGCTTTTCCACCGGCGTGCCGACCAGCGCGGCGATGCGCACGGTCAGCGACGGCGTGGTCAGCAGCGCGACCGCGCGTTCGAGGTCGACGAGATCCGCTTCGGCAAGGCATGCCGGCGGCAGCGCGGCTGTCGCGGGGACGATCTCCTGCCCCGACATCGGCGGGCGCTCCGGCTCAGCCGGCCATGCGCGCGGCCGCGAGCAGGCCACCGTCGCGGGCCACCGCGAGCATCGCGGCGATATCGATGTCCAGCGCACGATCGCGGTCGAGGAACGGCACTCGTTCGCGGATCGCCGCATGCGCGGCGGCCACGGCGTTGCCCGGGTGGAAGGGCTCGGCCGCCGACAGTTCCACGCGCAGCGCCTCGACCTCCGCCAGGAAAATGTCGTATCCCGGTGTGCCCGGCAGCGGACCGCCCTGCACTTTCGCGGCCAGCGCGGCGGCATCGGCGCGATCGGCCAGATCGCGCGCGGCGTTGATCATGTCGCGACGCAGATCCAGCGCCTGCGCGGCGGTCATCAGTTCCAGCGCCAGCACCTTGCCCAGATCCTCGACCATCGCCAGCACGTGGCGCGCTTCGTTCGCGCCCATCGACACATGGTCTTCGGCGTTCGCACTGGTCGGAATCGAATACACCGATGCCGGATGCGCGCGACTGGCGAGGTCGTTGACGATCGCCGCCGCCGTGTACTGCACGATCATGAAACCGGATTCGGTCGCGTCCTCGTTGCCGATCAGGAACGGCGGCAGGCCGTCGCTGGTCGCGGGATCCACCAGCTTGTTGAGCCGGCGCTCGCTGATCGACGCCAGCACCGGGATGGCGGCTTTCACATAGCTCATCGCCAGCGCCAGCGGCATGCCGTGGAAGTGGCCAGCGGAGATCACCTGCTGCTCGACGTGTTCGGCGCGCGCATCCGGGAACACCAGCGGATTGTCGGTGACCGCGTTCAATTCGATGTCGAGCACGCGCCGCGCCTGCGCCGCGGCGTCGCGCACCGCGCCGTGCACCTGCGGGATGCAGCGCAGCGAATAACTGTCCTGCGGCTGATGCTTCTTGCCACCGCGGAACGGTTTGAAGCGGCGATAGAACTTCTCGCGGCCATGGCGCTGATCGGACGGCACCCAGTCCCAGCCGATATCGAAACCCAGCGCCTGCGCTTCGGCGGTGTCCCAGCTTTTCGGCAGCCACGGCCGGAATCTGGGCACCAGATGATAGGGAATGTCGGCGAGCGTCGACCCGGCGAGGAGACCGCGCAGATTCGCGGCGGCATCGACCTGCCCCGGATGCGGACGCAGGGCGTGCACCTCTTCGGCGAACGCGCCGAGGCGTCCGGCGAAGGCGTCGAGGGTCATCGCCGCGGCGAGATCGGCGGTGTCGAGCAACTCTTCCAGACGATGCAGCGCCAGCACGCCGGTCGCGAGCATCTGCGCGGTGCCGTTGTTCAGCGCCAGACCTTCCTTGTACGACAGCGCGACCGGCGTTAGATTGGCGCGCTTCAGCGCCTCATCGCCGCGCAGGCGCTCGCCCTCGTAGAACGCTTCGCCGCCGCCGAGCAGCACGATCGCCAGATGCGACAGCGGCGCGAGATCGCCCGACGCGCCGACCGACCCGAGCTGCGGCACCACCGGCACCACCCCGGCGTTGAGCATCGCCGCGAGCGCCTGCAGGGTCTCCACGCGCACACCGGAATGCCCGCGCAGCAGCGTGTTGATGCGGATGCACAGCATCGCCCGCACGACGTCCGCGGAAAACGGCTCGCCGACGCAGACCGCGTGCGAAATGATCAGATTGCGCTGCAGCTCCTCGTGCAGCGAACGCCCCGACGGCGTCGCACCCGGCAGTTCATCGCGCAGCGGGTGCGCGCCCAGCAGTTTGTCGGCATTGCTGCCGAAGCCGGTGGAGACACCGTAGATGGGCTCTTCACGCCGCACCTGTTCGGCGAGGAAGGCCGCGGCATGGGCGACGTTGCGCAGCGCGCCTTCGTCGAGCATCACCTGCGCGCCATAGGCGACTTCGACCAGCCTGGCGCGGGTCAGCGAACGGCCGTCGAGACGGATGGGTTTCACGAAGACACTCCCGTGGTTGATCCTGCGTCGTTCCGGTTTCGAGCCGCACCCGCGGAAGCGTTCCGCATCGCGATCCCCAAGAAGAACCAGAACCACACAAAAAGCCAGAAGCCGACGACGATAAAGAAACCGTCGAATCCCATCGTCATCGGCATCAAAAGCAGACCGAGGACGAGCGCAACGCCCGCCCACGGCAAGATGAGGTGCAGCAACAGCGATCTCAGTGCGCGAACGACCATCCTGCGCACGCTGACATCAATCCGACCGCGTCGGCAGCGCGCGCCACTGCTCGCGCTCGACCAGCAGCGTCCGTGCCAGATCGCCCTCGGCGACCTCGAACTGCTCGCCGCGGCGCAGATCCTTCACCGCCACCGCGCCGCGCGCGGCTTCGTCCTCGCCGCGGATCACCACGAAACGGATGCCGG
>JAYRTK010000089.1:0-11309 GCA_041919595.1 Lysobacteraceae bacterium | reverse complement strand
TGAAGGACATCATCGCGATCCTCGGCATGGACGAACTGTCGGAAGACGACAAGCTGGCCGTGGCCCGCGCGCGCAAGATCGAGCGCTTCTTCTCGCAGCCGTTCACCGTGGCCGAAGTGTTCACCGGCTCGAAGGGCAAGTACGTGTCGCTGAAGGACACGATCCGCGGCTTCAAGATGATCTGCGACGGCGAGTGCGACCACCTGCCGGAACAGGCCTTCTACATGGTCGGCGGCATCGAGGAAGCGGTCGAGAAGGCGAAGAAGCTCGCCGCGTGATGTCGGGCGGGTCTCGACCCGCCATTGCGAGGCATCGGGTGTTCGTGAACGCCCGATGTTGCGAGAAGAGCGGTGGGCCAGCGCCCGCCCCATGAGGAACCGGAATACCTATGGCCACCATCCGTTGCGACATCGTCAGCGCCGAAGCCGAGATCTTCCACGGCGAGGCCACGCTGGTCGTCGCCACCGGCGAACAGGGTGAGCTCGGCATCGCGCCGCGCCATGCCCCGCTGATCACGCGACTGAAGCCCGGCAAGGTCGTGGTGACCACGGCCGCGGGCGAAGTGCTGGATTTCGCGATCTCCGGCGGCATCCTGGAAGTGCAGCCGCAGGTCGTGACCGTGCTGGCGGACACCGCCGTGCGTGCCGACGACATCGACGAAGCGGCGGTCCGCGCGGCGATGGACGAAGCCAAGCGCGCGCTGGAGCACAAGGATCCGAAGATGAGCGCCGAGGAAGCCCAGGCGCAGCTGGCGATGAGCCTCGCCCAGCTGAGCGCGCTGGAGCGCCTGCGCAAGAACCTCAAGCACTGAGGTCTGCGTCATCGCGGAACATCGGAACGCCGGCGAAAGCCGGCGTTTTCGTTTGCTGACGCTTCTGCAGGAGGGGCTTCGGCCCCGATCTTCTCAAATCATGAACATCCGAGGTTTCAGCCGCAACGATGGATCATCGTTGCTTCTGAAAAGATCGGCGCTGAAGCCCTCCTGCACGATCAGGCCTTGTAGACCCAGTGCCGCGAGAGCAGGAAGCCGACCGCGCCGAGGCTCAGCTCCACCACGGGTTTCGCCAGCCACGCCCACTGCAGGCCGAACACGTCGTCGATCCGCGACACGGCGAAGGTGCTGACCGTGGTGGTGCACAGCCACATCAGCACGAAGCGACGCAGTTGCGTGCCGCCGATGCGGGTGTCGGCGGCGGCGAAGGTGAACTTGCCGTTGAGCCAGAAGCCGAGCATCGCGCCGCTGATGCGGCCGCAGATGTTCGCCGGTTCGATCGGGAGGCCGAGATGGCTGAGCAGCACCATGATCCCCCAGTCGACGAGCCATTGCAGTCCGCCGAACAGCAGGTAATGACCGCCCTGTCGATGCAGGCTCATGGCCCGGGCGCTCTTTCGGGAATGATCGGATCGATCGACCACAGTTCGAGCGAGCCTTCGGTTGCGATCCGCTGCGCCGCGGATGCCCGCAGTCCAGCGCGCAGGGCCGGTGTGGCCGTGTCCGCATGTACCAGGACCCGGCGGATGCCCCGGGTGGAAAAGAACCGCTCGAACGCGCGACCGGAGTCGTCGCGTCCGGCGTCCGCAAAGGCCTTGGCAAGCATCGGCGCATGCGGGGAGACCGTGCGCCCCCGCCTTCCCAGCTCGGCGACGAAACCGCGCGCGGGATCGGTCGCGAGCACGAGCCCGACATCGTCCGGTGGCAACCGGCGCAGCAGCAGGCGCTCGGGCAGGTAGGCGCGCAGGAGCGCGGTATCGTCGAACGGACCGCGGATGGTGCGCTTCAATGCGGCGGAGTGATGCAGCCAGCTGGCATTGGCCTGATAGGCGAGATTCAGCGTGCATAGACCGATGACGGTCCAGACGAACAGGCGACGTCCGAGCGTGGCCTCCATCCCAAGCGGCAGCAGGGCGCAGAGCAGGACGATGCCGGGCCAGGCGTAGCGCGCGTACTGCAACGGAATCAGTGGCAGAAGCAGTGCGATGCCCGCCGCCAGGAACAATGTCCGATGTCCCGGACGCAGCAAGTGCAGCAGCCAGAGTCCGCCGAGCGCGATCAGCGCGAAACCGAGTCCACCGTCCCAACCTTCGACGTAGCGGTCGCTGTCGAAGGTCATGCGCCAGAGCAGATCCGGCGTGAATCCGGCATGCCAGCGCGGATCGTCGAAGCGCACCGCGGGCATCAGCGGCGAGGCGAACACATCGTTGAGCAGCGGGAACACGGGATTGCCGGTCGCCCACCAGGCCTGCGCATGACTGGAGAGCGCGACGACGGCGAACAGGACGATCGCGATCGGCAGTCGCGCCCACGGCAAGGTGTCGCGATGGCGCCAGCCCGCGTACAACAGCAGGGGCAGCGCGGCGAGGCCGTGCGTGGTCTTCAACGCGAACAGCCCCGCGAACAGGATCGTGCCGGGCCACAGTCGCCGCGGTGTATCGGACACGATCGTCGCGACCAGGGCGAGGGTGACGGCGGTGGCGGCGAGTTCGGTCTGCTGTCCGGCGGCCATCCACACCAGCGGCGGGAATGCGGCGAACAGCGCCAGCGCCGCCCAGCGTTCGCGCGGATGTGCGCGCATGCCGGACAGCAGCGACCAGATCGCGCCGGCCGACAGCGCGAGCCACAGCGCATTCACCGCGCCATGCGCATCGCGACGGGCGATCACCCCGGCGATGCCATGCAGCAGATCGCCGGCCCAGGGCGCATACGACCAGATCTGGTACAGCGGCGCGGGTGCGTACCCGCCGTGCCGCCGCCATTGCGCGGGCAGGCCGAGGTGATAGGTGAGATCGTCCATCTGCAGGGCCGGCAGCCAGCAGGCGGTGGACGCCAGACCGAACAGCAGCACCGTCGCCGCGGCCGCCCGGGGGGACGCATCGGTCACCATCCGCCAGCTTTCGACCAGCGCGCCCGCGCAGTGCCGCAACGCGGCGCGCTCGATCACGACCACGGCGAGCAACACCGGCAACCAGACCCAGAGGCGATGCACCGGCAGGGTGACGAGCCAGCCGCTGGCGCCGGCGATCGCCAGCAGCCCGACGATGGTCGCGATCGCCGGGCGCGCCGGGATCGTGGCAGGCGTCAGTCGCAGGCCGATGGCGAGCGCGGCGAGGCCGAGCAGGCTCGCGGCGAGCACCGGCACCACGCCCGTGTAGACGCTCAGTGCGAGCAGCCACACCGCCGCCTGCGCCGTGGCCGGCGACCAGCGCAGCCAGCGGCGCAGCGGCCAGGCGAGCGCCCATGCGATCGCCGCCAGGACCAGCGACAGGGCGAAGCGCTCGGCCGGGAGTTCGCGCCATGTCCCGTGCGCGACGAGACCGGCGAAGGTGGCGAGACCGCCCGCGACCACGGCCCACCGGGCCCCGCGCGGGGGCGATGACGCGGCGATGCTGGCGGTGGGGGCGGACATGCGGCGCGGGGCGGGAGTCGATGCGCGAACCGGCCGGCATCGTAGCAGCCGCTGTCGCTAGAATGCCTGCAACCTCGGTTCCGGAGCCCCCATGAGCGCACCTCTCCACGTCGTCATCCTCGCCGCGGGCGAGGGCAAGCGGATGAAGTCCGCGCTGCCGAAGGTGCTGCAGAAGATCGCGGGCGTACCGATGCTGGGACATGTCATCACCAGCGCGCGCGCGTTGGACCCGGCGGGCATCCATATCGTCCATGGCCACGGCGGGGACCAGGTGCGCGCGGCCTTCGCCGGCCAGGGCGATCTGCGCTGGGCCGAACAGGCGCAGCAACTCGGCACCGGCCATGCCGTGCAGCAGGCGATGCCGGGCGTGCCCGACGACGCGCGCGTGCTGGTGCTGTACGGCGATGTGCCGCTGATCCGCAGCGAGACCCTGCGGCGGTTGCTCGAGGCGCCGGGCCGGCTCGCGGTGCTGGCGGCCGAACTCGACGACCCGACCGGCTACGGCCGCATCGTGCGCGACGCCGAGGGGCGCGTCGCCGCGATCGTCGAGCACAAGGACGCCAGCGACGACCAGCGCCACATCCGCATCGTCAACACCGGCGTCATCGCCGGCGAAGCGGCATCGCTCAGGCGCTGGCTTGCCAATCTCTCCAACGGTAACGCGCAGGGCGAGTACTACCTCACCGATGTCTTCGGGATGGCCGCGCACGAATACGCCGGTGCCGAGATCGTCATCGCCGCCGATCCGCAGGAGACCGAGGGCGCGAACGATCCGTGGCAATTGGCCCAGCTGGAACGCGCCTTCCAGCTGCGGACGGTGCGCGCCCTGTGCGCCGCCGGTGCGCGCTTCGCGGACCCGCAGCGGATCGACGTGCGCGGCGAAGTCGTGGTCGGCCATGACGTCGAAATCGATGCGAACGTGGTGTTCGAGGGCCGGGTCGTGCTCGGCGACGGCGTCCGCATCGGGCCGTTCTGCCGGCTCAAGGACGTGGAACTCGCCGCCGGGACCGAAGTGCGCGCGCACTGCGATCTGGAAGGCGCACGCAGCGAAGGCGCGGCGATCGTCGGCCCGTTCGCGCGCCTGCGTCCGGGCACCGTGCTCGCCGACGGCGTGCACATCGGCAATTTCGTCGAGGCCAAGAACGCGAAGATCGGCCGCGGCAGCAAGGCCAATCATCTGACCTACCTCGGCGATGCCGTCGTCGGCGCGCGCGTGAACGTCGGCGCCGGCACCATCACCTGCAACTACGACGGCGTGAACAAATCCACGACCACGATCGAGGACGGGGCGTTCATCGGTTCGAACGCGGCCTTGGTGGCGCCGGTGACCATCGGTCGCGATGCGACCATCGCCGCGGGCTCGGTGATCAACAAGGACGCGGCGCCCGGCAAACTCACCGTCGCACGCGCCAGGCAGTTCACGGTCGACGGCTGGAAACGGCCGGTGAAGAAAACGTAGGCGCGGCTTCGGCCGCGCGTCATCGGGCCTGAAGCCCCTCCTGCCGCGCGGGCAGCGTCAGGCTGACCCACAACCCGCCATCGCTGCGATTCTGCAGTGCGATGCGGCCGCCATGGGCTTCGACGATGTCCCGGCACAGCGCCAGCCCCAGCCCGGTGCCGTGCCGTTTGGTCGAATAGAACGGCAACAACGCCTGCGCCAGCACCGCATCGGTCATGCCGGTGCCGCGGTCGAGGATGTCGATCCGCCACTGTTCCGGCAAACGGCGCAACTGCAGTTGCACGTCCTGCGCGGGCGAGCCGGACTCGTGCGCGTTCTTGATCAGGTTGAGCAGCGTTTGTTCGAGTTGCGCGGCATCGCCGTGGACCACGCCGTCGGCGTGCTCGCCGTTCCACGCGAATTCGACCTGGCTGCGCAGTTGCGCCAGAAACCGTTGCCATTCGATCGGTTCCAGCCGGGGCGCCGGCAGCTTGGCGAAGCGCGCGTAGTCGCGGATGAAGCCTTCGAGGTGACGCGCACGCTCCTCGATCGTGGACAGCGCGATCGGCAGGCGTTCCAGTTGCCCTCGGCGCAGCAGTTCGGCGCTGGAGTGCGCCAGCGAGGCGATCGGCGCAAGCGAGTTGTTGAGTTCGTGGCTGATCACCCGGATCACCTTTTTCCAGGTCTGCACTTCCTGGCGACGCAGCTCCGCGGTGAGCTGGCGCAGCAGCACCAGTTCGTGGCGACGGCCGTTGAGCCGGAAGCCGCGGCGGGAGAGATGGAAGATCTCTTCGCTGTCTTCGTCGCCGACCGCGAAGATGCCGTCCCCGCCGCGCTCGAAGGCATCGCGCATCGCCTGCGGCACGCGTTCGAGAATCGACGCGAAGCTCTGGCCTTCCAGCCGCCGACCTTCGCCCAGCAGCTTGCGCGCGGCCAGATTGCCGAGCACGACGCGTTGCGACTCGTCGATCAGGGTCATCGCCACCGGCGTGTTCTGGACCATGGTGTCGAGCAGCAGTTCGCGCTGCACCAGCGCCAGCCGCTGTTCGCGCAGCGCGTCGCCGAGGGCGTTGTGCGCGTTGACCAGCTCGACCAGATCGCTGTACTTGTCCCAGGTGATGCCGAAGCTGAAATCGCCGTCGCGGTAGCTGGCGACGGTGCCGGCGAGCGCACGGAAGAGTGCGCGCATCGGCGAGACGGTACGCCAGAGCGTGACCCCGACCACCGTGCCGACGAGCGTGGCGGCGACGATCGCCGCCGCCCAGTCGGGCATCCAGTGCGTCAGCAGCGCGGTGGTCAGGGCGGCCAGCACGATGCCGAGGACCGCGAGCACCGTGAGCCGGATCGCGAGGGGCAGTACGCGCAGGACCTGCATGGCGGTCTGGTGTCCGTGGTCAGTCGCGGGCGATGCCGAGGCGCTCGATGCGCCGGTACAGCGCCTGACGCGACATGCCGAGTTCCTGCGCGGCCTGCGCCAGCACGCCGCCGGCGCGCGACAGCGCGGCCTCGATCGCGGCGCGGTCGGGCTCCGCCGCATCGCCGAGGGTCGACGCCGCCTGGGCCGCGGACGCGGCCGGCAGGCCGAGATCGGCCACGCCGATGCGCGCGTCGCGCGCGAGCAGCGCGGCCCGCTGGATGGTGTTGCGCAGTTCACGCACGTTGCCCGGCCAGCGATGCGCCAGCAGGGCCTGCGACGCCGCGGCATCGAGCGATGCCTCCGCAGGGAGGAAATGCCGCGCCAGCGGCAGGATGTCGTCCGGACGCTGCGCCAGCGCCGGCAACCGCACTTCGATCGCGTTGAGACGGTAATAGAGATCTTCGCGGAACTGTCCGGCGGCGATCAGCGCCGGCAGGTCGGCATTGGTCGCGCTGACCACGCGCACCTTCACGGTGCGCTCGCGATTGCCGCCGAGTCGCTGGAAGGTGCCGGTCTCCAGCACGCGCAGCAGCTTGACCTGGCCGGCCAGCGGCAGCGTGCCGATCTCGTCGAGAAACAGCGTGCCGCCGTCGGCCGCCTCGAACTTGCCTTCGCGTGCGCGGGTGGCGCCGGTGTACGCGCCCTGTTCGGCGCCGAACAGCTCGGCCTCGATCAGCTCCGCCGGCAGCGCGCCGCAGTTCACGGCGACGAAGGGGCCGCCGCGCACCGCCGAATTCGCGTGCACGATTTCGGCGAGTTTCTCCTTGCCGGCACCGTTCGGTCCGGTGATCAGCACCGGCAGATCGGAGCGCGCGATCTGGCAGGCGAGTTGCAGCGCGCTGCCGGTGAGCGGATCGGCGTGGACGAAACCGCGCAGGTCGTAGGCGTCCAGCGCTTCGCGCCGGCGCCGATCGCCGGCATCGCGACGTGCGAGTTGCTGACGCGTCTGCGACAGCTCCAGCAGATTGTTGACCGTCGCCATCAGTCTGCGGTCGTCCCACGGTTTCGCGAGGTAATCCGCGGCGCCGGCCTTGACCAGCTCCACCGCGGTTTCGAGATGCGTCCATGCGGTCAGCAGGATCACCGGCAGGTCCGGATGCCGTGCGCGGATCTCGCGGAACAGCGCTTCGCCTTCTTCGCCGGACGTGGTGTCGGCCTCGAAGTTCATGTCCTGCACCACGAGGTCCACCGATGCCTCGGCCAACGCGGCCAGCCCGGCCTGTTGGCTGGTCGCGGTACGGGTGTCGATGTCGTGCAGCGAGAACAGGGTCTCGAGCGCGGTGGCGACCGCGGGGTTGTCGTCGATGACGAGAATGGTGGGCATCGTGGCGTCGCGGTGCGTGGAGAGTGTCGGGGCGTGTCGGCGAAGGGGTGGCGCTATCGTCTCACAGCCGCATCACACGCTGCGCGTGGCCACGGCCGGTGGCACCGCGGCCGCGCGGCGCGCGGGGCCGTACACGGCGATCTGTCCGAGCAGCCACAACACCACCGCGCCGACGGGCAGATACCATGCCGGCAGCCGTTCCAGCTCGTACAGCCGCATCATCAACTGGTTCAGGCCGAACGCGCCGAGCATGCCGAGCACGATGCCGAGCGTGGCGAGCAGGAAGTTCTCGGTCTGGAAGTACTGCAGGATCTGCCGGCGCGTCGCGCCGAGCGCGCGGCGCACGCCGATCTGCTTGGTGCGCTGCTGCACCCAGAAACTGGCCAGACCGATGATGCCCAGCGCGGTCACCACCAGCAGCGCGACGCACACCGAACCCAGCAGCCACGTCATCGCCTTGTCCTGGCGATACCAGCGATCGATCAGGTCGGTGAACGGCGCCTGGTCGAGGATGATGCGGCTGTTGCTCGTCTTCTCCAGCGCCTTCACCGCGGCCTTCAACACTTCCTCGCGGCGTTCGGGCGAGGTGCGGATGGCGAAACGGCCGAAGGTCGGCCGCACCGGCAGGATCGCCGAGAACTGCGCTTCGGCGGGCCCACCGTTGTCGTTCGGGCGGATGAGCGAGTCGACCACGCCGACCACGCGGATCGGATTCGGCCCCCAGAAGTCGTGCAGTTGCTTGCCGATCGCGCTTTCTCCGGGAAACAGCCGCTCCGCCAGTTTGCGGGTGAGAATCGCCGAAGGAACCGGCGTGCTGTTGAACTGCTCCAGTTGCGCCCAGTCGACGTATTCGTCGGCGTTGAAATCGCGGCCTTCGACGATCTTCACGCCGAGCGTTTCCAGCAGTTGCTCGTCGCCGAGATAGACGGCGGTATTCGCGGTCGGGCGTTCCTGATCCGGCTTCAGGTTGATCGACGAATTCCACGAGGAATAGTCGAACGGGACATGGTTGATCGACGTCGCGGCCTTCACGCCCGGGATCGCGCGCAACGCCTCGGCGTCGACCTTGGCCTGCGCGCCCGGATTGGCGTTCTGGCCGATGCCGGCGACGTTGATGCGTACGATCTCGTCGTCGACCAGACCGGTATCGCGCTGCATGCGGTCCAGGCGACTGGCGATCAGGAAGAACGCGTTGCAGATGATCGCGCAACTGAGCGCGATCTCCAGCACGATCAGCGCGGCCGCGGTCTTGTGCCGGCGCAGGGTGGAGAAAATGGGGCGGATATCCATGGAACGGCTCCGGAGAAAACGGACGAAGGGAAGGAGGACGGTGACGGGGAAGGGCCCGTCGTCTCCGTTCGCGTGGAACTATTGGGATTTCAGCTGGATGGCCGGGGTCACCAGACAGGCGCGCCATGCCGGCAGCAGGCCCGCGGCGATGCTCGCCACCAGCGTGATCGCGAACGTGGTCAACAGCATGGTCGTATCCAGGTGCACGAATTCGGCATAGTCGGTCGGTTGTCTGCGTACCGCCCACAGGCCCAGTTGCGCGAGCCCGAGCCCGAGCACGCCGCCCGCGGTGCCGACCACGCCGGCTTCGACCAGATACTGCCCGAAGATCGCGCGACGGGTCGCGCCGAGCGCACGGCGCACGCCGATCTCGGCCGAGCGGCGCAGGAATTTGGCGAGCAGCAGTCCGACCGTGTTGAGCAGGCAGACGATCAGGAAGCCGAACGCCAGCCAGGCCTGCAACCGCACGTCGCCCGGCACCGCGCCGTTCTCGTCCAGCCACGACATCACGTCGTCGAGCGCGACGTTGGGCGTGCGCTCGAACCGCCCGGCCGCGCGCTGCGCATTCGAATAGTTCACCAGGTAATCGCGGTACGCCGAGACCTTTTCCGGCGTCGACAGTTCCACCCAGTACTGCAGCCAGGTGCAGGGCACGTTGAGGCCGTAGTTGCCTTCATCGTTGGCCGGCGCGGCGGCGTCGGGCTGTTCCCAGCAGCTCATGTTGCCGCTCGGCGACATTCTGGCAGCGCGCGAGGTCCAGAACGGCACGAAGATCTGTTCGTCGTTGCCGAAGCGCGCCTGGCTGAGGTCGTAGAAGCGCGGATTCGGTTCCCAGCGCCCGATCACGCCGATGATCCGGTAGTCGGCCTGTTCGACCCGCAGCGTGCGGCCGACGCCTTTCGCGTCCTTGCCGAACAGGCGTTCGTTCAGCGCCTGCGAAATCACGACGACGCGCGCGCGCGCCTGGTCTTCGGCCGCGGTCCAGCTTCGTCCCTGCGCCATCGGCACGTCGAACATCGGGAAGAAGTCGGTGGTGGTGAAGCGCGCGCTGGCCATGAACGGGTCGATGTCCTGCTTGTCCGGTTCGATCGCGACGTTGCCCGCGGACATCAGCGCCTGGCGGTCGCCGCGCTTCTCGCGCAGCAACTGTTCGGCGTCGTAACGCGACAGCTGCCATTCGGGGTCGTCGCCCGGCTGGTAACCCTGCCGGCCGCGCGGATCGATGCGCGGATAGAAGAGCTTGTCGCTCTTCTGCGGGATCGGATCGCCCGACAGCACGTGGAACACGGTCAGCGTGGTCATGCTGGCGCCGATGCCGAGCGCGATCGCCAGCACCATCAGCGCGGTCAAGGTCTTGTTGCGGCGGAAGCTGCGGAAGGCGAGTTGGAGGTAGTAAGCGAACATGACGGACTCCGGGGACGGGGCGGTCGATCAGGCCGCGGACGCGGCGGCGTCCGCGGTGGCCGGCATCGGATTCACCAGTGCGGCGTCGTTGCGCAGATCGGTCGCCATGCCGTCGACGATATGCACATTGCGCTGCGCGCGGGCCGCGAGTTCGGGATCGTGGGTGACCATCACGATCGTCGTGCCCTGGCCGTTGATCTCTTCCAGCAGTTCCATGACGCTGCGCGCCATCTGCGAATCGAGGTTGCCGGTGGGTTCGTCCGCCAGCAGCAGTCGCGGGCTTCCGGCGAGCGCGCGCGCGATCGCCGCGCGCTGCTGCTGACCACCGGACAGCTCGGAAGGATAGTGGCGCATGCGCGAACCGAGGCCGACCCGGCCCAGCGCCTGCTCGATCCGCTCCCGGCGTTCCGCCGCCGGCATGCCGCGATAGCGCAGCGGCGCATCGACGTTGTCGAACAGATTGAGGTCCGGAATCAGATTGAAGCTCTGGAAGATGAAACCGATCTTGCGGTTGCGCAGGCGCGAGCGCGCGTCGTCGTTCAGCCGGCTGACGTCCTCGCCATCGAGCACGTAGCGGCCGCCGGTCAGATCCTCCAGCAGGCCCGCGATGTTGAGGAAGGTGGTCTTGCCGGAGCCGGACGGGCCGGTGACGGCGACGAATTCGCCTTCCTTCACGTGAAGATCCAGTGCGCGCAGCGCGTGGGTTTCGACCAGCTCGGTGCGGTAGACCTTGGTGACGCTTTGCATGTGCAGCATGGGAAACTCCGGATGTATCTGGGGAAGGAAAGGGAAGGTCAGTTCGCGGCGTCGCCGGAGACGCGGATGCGTTCGGCGTCGCCGAAGCGATCGGCACCGGAGACCACGATGCGGTCGCCGACCTGCGCGCCATCGAGGACTTCGACCGATTGCAGGCTGCTGACACCGGTGCGGATCCGGCGTTTGACCGCGATGTCGCCGGCCATCACGTACGCGCTGGTACCGCCGCCCTGTTCGAGGAACGGGCCGCGCTCGACCATCAGCACGTCGCGACGG
>JAYRTK010000088.1:0-11484 GCA_041919595.1 Lysobacteraceae bacterium | reverse complement strand
TCGACGATGTCGTCGATGTAGGTGAAATCGCGTGTGTGTCGGCCGTGGTTGAACACGTCGATGGGTTCGCCGGCGAGGATCTTCCGGGTGAACAGGAACAGCGCCATGTCCGGGCGGCCCCAGGGGCCGTAGACGGTGAAGAAGCGCAGGCCGGTGGTCGGCAGATCGAACAGGTGACTGTAGGTGTGCGCCATCAACTCGTTGGATTTCTTGCTGGCGGCGTACAGGCTGACCGGGTGATCGACGCTGTCCTCGACCGCGAACGGCAGCTTGCGATTGGCGCCGTAGACCGAGCTGGACGAGGCGTAGACCAGATGTTCGATGCCGCGATGGCGGCAGCATTCGAGGATGTTGAGAAAGCCGACGATGTTGCTGTCGATGTAGGCGCGCGGGTTCTCCAGCGAATAGCGCACGCCGGCCTGCGCGGCCAGATTGACCACGCGCTGCGGCCGGAATCGGTCGAACGCGGTTTCCAGCGCGTCGCGGTCTTCCAGCGAGGCCTTCACGAAGGAGAACCCCGGAAGCGGCGTCAACTGCGCGAGGCGGGCGTCCTTCAGCGCCGGATCGTAGTAGTCGTTGAGGTTGTCGTAGCCCAGCACCTCGTCGCCGCGGGCGATGAGCCGTTCGGTGAGCCTGGAGCCGATGAAGCCGGCGGCGCCGGTGACGAGAACGCGCATGGGAGGTCGCCTGTCGGGATGCGTGAGCAGAGCGGTATTGTCACGCCGTCGGTGCGGCGAATCCAGCGGATCAGCGGTCAGGGCGTGTGTCGGTGCCGCGGGCGCGTTCGACCCGCGCCCACAGCGCGTCCGGGGCCGTGCATTGCCAGACGCCATGCAGGGTTTCGCGGAAGATCGGATCGATACGGGCCCGGGTTTCGATGCGCTCGATGAAATCGATCCCGCACTCGCCGATCAGGTCTTCGATCGGCCCGGCGGCGAGCATGCCGAGCGCCCATTCGGACGGCCGGCGTTCGACGACCTTCAGGATGAAGCGCCACAACGCTTCGGTCTGCCCCAAATGAATCGCTGCGTAGCCGGGCTCGGATGCGAGCGAAGCCGCTTCTTCCTCTTCGCCTGTGCGCGCTCGATCGCGATGCGCGACGACATACGCATCGACCCGCGCCTCGAGCTGTTCTTCACTGTCGAACGGCCAGGCCATCGCTTCTCAGAGCCGCCCGTCCACCTGGTCGCGCGGCAGCACGCCCTTGACGTCGAACAGCACGGCGCCGGGCTTGCCGAAGCGACGGATGCCCTCGACGCCGAGCGCGGCGAACTCGCGATGCGCCACGGCCAGGATCACCGCGTCGTAGCCGCCTTCGGCCGGTGCGTCCGTCATGTGCAGGCCGTATTCCTCGTGGGCGAGGTGCGCGTCCACCCAGGGATCGTGCACGTCGACCTCGGCGTGGTAACTGCGCAGTTCGTCGAGGATGTCGACCACCCGGGTGTTGCGCAGGTCGGGACAGTTCTCCTTGAATGCCAGCCCGAGCACGAGGATTCTGGCATTCGCCGTCGGCAGGCCGCGACGGGTCATTTCCTTGATCGTGCACCGGGCCACGTGCTGGCCCATGCCGTCGTTGATGCGGCGGCCGGCGAGGATCACGTCCGGGTGATAGCCGATCTGCTGCGCCTTGTGGGTCAGGTAATAGGGATCGACGCCGATGCAGTGGCCACCGACCAGGCCCGGCTGGAACGGCAGGAAGTTCCATTTCGTGCCCGAGGCCGCCAGCACTTCGTGGGTATCGATGTCGAGTCGATGGAAGATCAGCGCGAGCTCGTTGATCAGCGCGATGTTGACGTCGCGCTGGATGTTCTCGATGACCTTGGCCGCTTCCGCCACGCGGATGCTGCTGGCCTTGTGCGTGCCCGCGGTGATGATGCTGGCGTAGAGCGCGTCGACGAAGTCGGCGACCTCCGGCGTGGAGCCGGAAGTCACCTTCATGATCGTCTCCAGCCGATGCTGGTGATCGCCCGGATTGATCCGCTCGGGGCTGTAACCGGCGTAGAAATCGACGTTGAAGGTCAGGCCGGATTCGCGTTCGATGATCGGGACGCAGGTTTCCTCGGTGGCGCCCGGATACACGGTCGATTCGTAGATCGCCACGCCGCCCCTGCGGATCGCGCGGCCGACGGTGCGACTGGCCGATTCCAGCGGCCGCAGATCGGGGCGCTTGTAGGCGTCGATCGGCGTCGGCACGGTGATGATGAAGACGTTGCAGCCTTCGAGATCCTTCGCGTCGCAGGTGAACCCCAGGCCGGTGGCGGCGCGCAGTTCCGCTTCACTGGTTTCGAGGGTGCGATCGTGGAAGCGACCGAGTTCTTCCACGCGCTGCGCGTCGATGTCGAATCCGGTGACGCGATAGCGCTTGCCGAAGGCCGCGGCCAGCGGCAGGCCGACGTAGCCCAGCCCGATGATGGCGATGCGGACAGCGTCGGGACCGGTGGCGTCGTGGACGGGAAGTGCGGCCTGCATCGTGCGGTGATCCGGAATTCGTGAAGACGCGAAGTTTAACAGCCGTGCCCGCGACGACCGGCCGGCGAAGAGGGATGCGGTAGCATGACGGCCCGGAGCTCCGGGCGACGATCCGGATGCCGATCCCCCCGATCGGCTTCTGCAGGATTCACGGGGAAACCGCGGGTGTCCGGCCATGGGGACTGATCCGAGTCGCGACGCCCAGGCCTGCTTGCCCCGACCGCAATCTCCCGGCCGCATTGTCCTGGTCATTCCGTTCGCTATCGCGACCGCCCCATTCCGTTTCGAAGAGGTGTCATGCGCGTTCTGGTCTGCGGCGGTGCCGGTTACATCGGAAGTCACACCTGCGTGGTGCTGGCCGAACGCGGTCATGACGTGGTCGTGGTCGATAATTTCAGCAACAGTTCGCCGGTGGTGCTGGAGCGACTGGCGCGACTGATCGGGCGTCCGATCGAAGCGCATCGCGCGGACGTGCGCGATGCGGAGACGATGACGGCCCTGCTGCAGGCCGGCCGTTTCGATGCGGTGATCCACTTCGCCGCGCTGAAGGCGGTCGGCGAATCCTGCGAGCGGCCGCTCGAGTATTTCGACAACAACATCGTCGGCACGATCGCACTGCTGCGGGCGATGCGCAGCGCCAGCGTGCATCGCCTGGTGTTCAGTTCCTCGGCCACGGTCTACGGCGAACCGCGCGCGGTGCCGATCGACGAGGATGCGCCGCTGTCGGTGACCAATCCTTATGGCCGCACCAAGCTGGTGATGGAACAGCTGATCGGCGATGTCTGCGTCGCCGATCCGGGATTGCAGGCGATCAGCCTGCGTTACTTCAATCCGGTAGGTGCGCATCCCTCCGGTCGCATCGGCGAAGCGCCGAACGGGATTCCCAACAATCTGATGCCGTATGTCTGCCAGGTTGCGGTGGGCATGCGCGAATACCTGCAGGTCTTCGGCGGCGACTGGCCCACGATCGATGGTACCGGCGTGCGCGACTACATCCACGTGATGGATCTGGCGCGCGCTCATGCGCACGCGCTGGAGCGTCTGGAAGACGTGCGCGGTCATGTCGTGCTCAATCTCGGCGTCGGTCGCGGCATCAGCGTGCTGCAACTGGTGCGCGCGTTCGAGGCCGCCAGCGGTCGCGCGGTGCCGTACCGGATCGTCGATCGGCGTGTCGGCGATGTCGCCGAGGTGTACGCGGATCCCGCACGCGCCGAACGCCTGCTCGGATGGCGCGCGGAACACGATATCGAGACTGCCTGCCGCGATGCCTGGCGCTGGCAATCCGACAATCCGGACGGCTACGGCGTGGCGTGACGCGCAGTCGGGTTCGGCGGCGTGCCGCGCGTAGATCCGTCAGGATAACTGCGCGGCGCCGAAATGGTCCAGCACGAGAATCTCGCTGCGCCCCGGGCGACTGCCCAGACGCAGCGCCCGATGCACGTATTCCGTGGCGGCCCGGCAGGCATCGAGCAGCGGGGTGCCGAGTGCGAGCTGCGCGGCGATCGCGGCGGCGAGCGTGCAGCCGGTGCCGTGCGCCTCCAGCGCAAGACGCGGGTGGCGGATTTCGCGGTGCAGGCGTCCGCCGGTCTCGCGGCGCTGCGCGAACAGATCGACGACTTCGTCGCCCGTGGCCAGATGGCCGCCCTTGAGCAGGACCGCGCCCGGGCCGAGATCGAGCAGATCGTCGCAGGCGGCGCGCATCGCGCCCAGATCGGGGATCGATCGGCCGAGCAGGCATTCGGCCTCGGGCAGGTTCGGCGTGAGCACGGTCGCCATCGGCAGGAATTGTCGGCGCAGCGCGTCCACCGCGTCGTCGGCGAGCAGCTTCGCGCCCGATGTCGCGATCATCACCGGGTCGAGCACGATATGCCGCGGGAAATGCCGTTCCAACGTTTCGGTCACGGTCGCGATCACGTTGGCATCGGCGAGCATGCCGATCTTGACCGCGCCGATCTCGAAATCATCGAATGCCGCCGCGATCTGCGCATGCAGGAATGTGGTCGATGGCACTTCCACCGCGGTGACGCCGCGCGTGTGCTGCGCGGTGAGCGCGGCGATCGCAGTGAGCCCATGCACGCGATGCGCGGCGAAGGTTTTGAGATCGGCCTGGATGCCGGCGCCGCCGCCCGAATCCGAGCCGGCGATGGTCAGTGCCGAGACGGGGCGGGATCCGGCGCGGAAAAGGGAGTGGGATGCGGTCATGTGCGGATTTTGACCGAAGATGCGGCCCGGTCAAAGTCGAAGGTCTTGCGATAGATGTCGTCCACGATTCCTCCGCGCCGCGATAGTGGATACCGATCGCGGCGCGGCGGGATTCACGATGCCTGATCGTGCGAAGCGGTGCCCGCGATCAGCGCCTGCGCGAGTTGCAGGGCGGAGTCGAAATCCGGAACGATGTGCAGCGCGCCTTCGCGTGGATGCAGGCGCATCTGTGCGAGTACGCGTCGCGGCTGCGTCTGCAGGCCCGAGACGATCAGCGTGATGCCGCGACGCTGGCAGCGTTCGAGCAGCGTTTCCAGCGCGTGCACGCCGCTGGCGTCGATCACCGGCACCAGACGCATGCGCAGGATGAACACCCGCGGCGGCACACGGAACTGATCGAGCAGATCGTCGAGCCGGTTCGCCGCACCGAAGAACAGCGGTCCGCTGATCTGGAACGCCTCGACGCCTGCGGGCAGCCGTGCGCGTTGGTTCGGGGCGGTATCGCGTTCGTCGTCGTCCTGCATGCGCGTGCCGGACTGGATGTCCACCGCCTCGGCCATCCGGAACATGAACACGAACGCGGCGACGACCACGCCGACCTCGATCGCGAGCGTCAGATCGAAGAACACGGTGAGGAAGAACGTGAGCAGCAGCACCAGCCGATCGCCTTTCGGCGCCGACAGCGTGTGCCGGAACGCTTCGATCTCGCTGATGTTCCAGGCCACGATCAGCAGGATCGCCGCCAGCCCGGCCAGCGGCACGTACCGCATCAGCGGCGCGAGCAGCAGCATGAACAGCAGCAGGAAGCCCGCATGCAGGATGCCGGACACCGGCGACCGCGCACCGGCGCGGATGTTGGTCGCGGTGCGCGCGATCGCGCCGGTCGCGGGCAGTCCGCCGAACAGCGCCGACGCGGCGTTGGCCGCGCCTTGCGCCACCAGTTCCATGTTCGAGCGATGCCGGCTGCCGGTCATGCCGTCCGCGACCACCGCGGACAGCAGCGATTCCACGCCGGCGAGGAATGCGATGGTGAAGGCGCCGGGGAGCAGTTCGCGGGTGCGCTCGAATGGAATATGCGGAAAGTCGAAGGTCGGCAACGCCGACGGCAGCCCGCCGAATCGGCTGCCGATGGTGTCGGCCGGAAGGCCGAACGCCGTGCAGACCAGGGTGCACAACAGCAGTGCGATCAGGAATCCCGGCCAGGCCGGGCGCCAGCGCCGCAGCGCCAGGATCGCGAACAAGCCGAGCGCGGTCAGCGCGATCGCCGCCGGTCGCGCAGTCGCGAGATGCTCCGAGTAGGCGGCCAGACGCGGCAGGAATTCCGCCGGCACCTGTCCCATCTGCAGACCGAGCGCATCCTTGATCTGGCTGGAGAAGATGCCGACCGCGATGCCTGCGGTGA
Source organism: Lysobacteraceae bacterium (assembly GCA_041919595.1). GTDB lineage: Bacteria > Pseudomonadota > Gammaproteobacteria > Xanthomonadales > Xanthomonadaceae > Lysobacter_I. The sequence continues at coordinate 5,411 of JAYRTK010000088.1, read as the reverse complement.
AACCGGTGATCACCGGCTGCGGCATGTACTTCATCAGCGTGCCCAGACGCAGCAGGCCCGCAGCGATCAGCATCAGGCCGGCGAGCAGGGTGCACAGGATGAGACCGCCATAACCGAACTCCTGGATGATCGAGAACACCACCGGAATGAACGCCGCGGTCGGTCCGCCGATCTGGACCCGCGAACCGCCGAGGGCGGAGATCAGGAAACCCGCGATGATCGCGGTGTGCAGCCCCTTTTCCGGTGGGGCGCCGCTGGCGATCGCCAGCGCCATCGCCAGCGGCAGGGCCACGATCGCCACGGTCAGGCCGGCGATGGCGTCCGCGCGCAGATCGGCGAGACGATAGTCCTCGCGCAGGCAGACGATGCTCTTCGGCACGAATTCCCGGAGCAGGCTGCGGTAGCCGCTGGTGTTCATTGCTCGATCTCCTTCAGTCGCACGCCCCGTCCGCGCGCCTGGCTTGGCTGATCATTGCCGATCAACTCCACGCCGGCGGTCTCGAAGGCGGTGACGATCTTGGTGAGGGTGCCGACCACCCCGCGCACGTTGCCCGTGCTGGCTTCCATCCGCTGGATGGTGGGCAGGGAGACGCCGGACAGCTCGGCCAGCTGTCGTTGGTCGATGCCGAGCAGGGCGCGCGCGGCGCGCATCTGGGCTGCGGTGATCATGCACGGATTCCCGGATCGGGAATCCAGATTGTCCATGCATCAGACGTGTAAAGTCAATGATAAAGTCTGAATATTGATGTTTCATACATCAATTTCGGGGATGGACTCCAGATCCGAGGGCAGCAGCGAGAACACCATGGCATCGTGCGGCCGGTCGTGCACCGCGATCACGTTGCGCGCCACGCCCTCGCAGACCGTGCCGAGTTTGACCGCCACCCGGAGACTGGCGCGGTTTTCCGGCTGGACGAGGATCGTCAACCGTTGCAGCGCGAGCGTCCCGAACGCGAAGTGCGCGGCCCGACGCGCCGCCTCGACCGCGACCCCGCGCCCGCGGGCGGCGTCCGCGACCCAATAGCCCAGATGCGCCGTGCGATACGTGCGGATGAAGTGGTTCAAGCCGACACCGCCGAGCAGGTCGCCGGTGCCGGTATCGAAGATGCCGAAGTGGTACTCGCTCCCGGCCTCGCGTGCGGCGAGGCAGTGCGCGATCCATCCCGATGCGTGCACGAGATCGTAGTCAGGTGTTGCCCACGGCAGCCATTGCGACAGCGTGGGCAGCGAGGCGCGGATGGCGGCGAGCAGTCTTTCGCTGTCGTCCGCCTGCAACGGGCGTAACGCCACATCGATCCGGGGCGGTTCGTCGTCTGTCATTTCCGGGCCTCGGCGCACAACGCGCGCATCGTATCCAATGCGCGGCGAGCGCCCGCGCCGGATGGATTCTGCGTCGGAAATGCTTTGATCGCCAAGGATACGCGGACGCCGGGGGGCCTTCCCCGGCGTCACGCGCGCGACCGTTCGACCGCTCGGGATCAGCGTCCCGGCAGGCGGCAACAGGTCGCATTGACCTGATACGACAGCACGCTCAGCAGCGAGCCCACGAGATCGCAGCTCCAACCCGTGGGCTGCCCGGCGGTGAGCAGCGGTTGCGAGTTGCTCACGCTGATTCCCAGCGGGCCACCGCAACCACCGCCGGTCGCGGTATAGCCGGCGGGACAGCTGACGGAACGGGTCTGTAGCCCGGACAGCAGGTCGAGATTGCCGGTCTGCTGCGCCATGGTGCAATCGAGCGGGGTCGCCACGGGTTCCATGAAGTAGCCGTTGACGTCGATCACGATGTTCGACTGCGCGAAACTGAAGACCGTGAACTGGGTCGGACAGCCCGGCCGGCACAGCCGGAAGTGCGATTCGTTGGACGTATCCACGCCGACGATGTAGTTCAGCGAGGATGCGAGCGGACGCGCTTCGTTCGATGGATAGACGGTCAAATAGCCGTTCAACGATGGATTGGTCGCAGTGATCTTGACGGTGATCGCCGATATGTTCGCGGGAATCCCGCAATTGCTGGTGTCGCCGCCCTGCGCCGTGAAGTCGGTAGCCGTGAACGCGACGAAGCCGCGCACGCCGCCGGCCGCGATCGGCCCACCGGCGATCCGGGTGTCGACGATCCGGCAGGGCGTCATCGGCGTGTAGACGAGATCGGAGCCGGGCAGTCCGAGCTTCGAGGGCATCGTGGAGGAACCGGACGGAGCGCGTCCCCCGAGCAACGCCAGATTCATGCCATCGAAATCGGGCGCGGAGGCCGCGCGTTCGAGATTGGCGATATCGGCCTCGTGCAGGACCGGCTGCATGTTCCGCATCCATTCGGAGGGTGCGATGCGATCGCGCGATGCGCCTTCGTGCGCCCACTCGCGCAGCACGCCGTTCGCGAGTTCCTTGCGCATCATTTCTGGCGGAAGGCCATCGGTCGTCGACGACCACCACAATGCACCGGCCAGGGCGACTGGTGTCGCGAGCATGAATGCGGCGAGTGCGTACTTCAGTGTATTCCAACGCATATGCGCCTCCTTTCGATCGAAACGATGGGTGTGTGAAGCCGTGTTCTCGCTCCGTCATCGCCGTCTCGCGTCGCGCGATCTGTCCGGGCGATGGTTCGTTTCATACGCGGAGACATGGATTGCCGCAATGTGCGGTTCCGCCGCACATCGCGCCTGCCGTTCTGCTGTCGATGCGGTGCGCCCTGCGGAAAATCCCGGGATTCATGTCCTGAACACCCTGTCCGGGATGACAGGTTCATGCCCTCGGCGCTTGCGTAGGCCAGTGGTTTCGTACATGTTGCGATCACGCGTGCAGGTTCTCATCTCCTTCTGCATACCGGAGCAGCATGATGCCGACACTCCACGAGCGTATCAGGATGATTCCGACACTCCACGAGCGTATCCGGCGCGCACGCGCGCTGTCGGGGCTCACCCAGGAGGCGCTTGCGCGGCGGCTCGGCGTGCAGCGCGGGGCGGTCACGCAGTGGGAACATCCGGCGGGCAGCGTGCCCAGCATGAAACACTTGATCGCGATCGCCGTGCACACCGGTGTGCATCTTGAATGGCTCGGTACCGGACGCGGGGTCCCCCGTCCGGATCCGGCGACGGCCGGCGCGGCCGTGGAACCCGAGGATCGCATCCACGATACGCTGGAGTTGGAATGCCTGGTCGCGCTGCGACGCGTGCCGCGACGCGTGCGATTGCAGATCGTCGGGCTGCTGCGCGCAATGGCGCGCTGAGCATGCGTCCAGGGAAGTGCGTTGATCTCGCGGTGGTTCAATCCGCCGACGAGATCCGCATGCGATTGCACGCGCTTCGTACTTCGTGCCGCGTGACTTGCGTTTCGTGACTCGGGATGCCAGTGGCGATGCGGACGGCCATCGTGCCATCCGCATCGCTTGCCATCTTCGCTGCCGACACGCCTATCGCAATGCGCTTACAGACAGGCGGTCTGGGCGTCGGTCGGTGCGGCCGCTCGCGATATCCTGATCAACGCCGTTCCGACCGGCGGGGCATTTTCGCTGCTTTTGCCCCAGGCGAAGACATGATTGCCGGCCGGCACATGCTTCTGGGCGTTGGTGGCGAGAAACACCAGGTTCAGCGATGCGGAACCAGCGGCATAAAAGGTCTCGAAGACGCCGAAGTTGGTGCCGCTGAGACGGTGCACGCCGGACTTGCGGGCGAAGTCATCGCCCTGGCCCAGGGGTTCGTCGTAATTGACCAGCCACAGTTCGTTTCCGGTGGTGTTCGCGTGCAGGTCGTAGATCGGCGTGTCGCAATCGACCGGCAGCGTCTTGACCAGGGTCGGCGACACCAGCGTGTTCGATGCGTTCCAGGTGTAGCGGCGAACGCTGTTGCCGCGGTTGCTCGCGCCGGCTGCGGTGAAATCGTCGGCGGTATAAACGCCGCCTGCCGCCGGGGCAATGCCGGTGAAGCCGGTCAGTATCCAGCCCGTGTCGCAACAACGCGGTACCGACGCCGGCAGGGTCTCGAGGTCGCCGCTCCAGGTCCAGAAGGTCCTCGGCGAATCGCCGGCGGTCACCAGAAACAGGCTTTTCTCCGCCACATACCTGAGCACATGCACATGCCGGTCGGCGAAGGAGCCGGTCGGTGCCACGTAGCGTGCGAAGCAGCCGTTCTCTTCCGGCGGGAAGCAGTTCTGCTGCCAGCTCCAGCGGCTGACGTTGGTGTCGTTCTCGGGAACGGCGACGCCGCTTCCGTCGGCGATCCTGAAGACGTAGGACGTGTTGAAATTGCGGGTCTGTCCGCAGTCGACCGCGCCCTGGGAACTCCAGCCGTACTCCGCAGCGAACAGGTTGTTCTGGCCATCGAGGCTCCAGCCCCACGGCAAGACGGTCGCGCCCGGGTCGAGATAGCGGACACGTACCGGCATGCCGCCGGCATCCGGGACGCGGAAGATGCGGGCGTTCCTGCAGTCGTTGCCCTGCGCCTCGGCGATGTAGATGTCCCCGTTGACGGGATGAACGAACAGGGACGAGGGCGGGCGGCTCAGCTCGGACAGCGTGGCATGCGTCGTCCAGTTGTCGCCTTCGTTGTCCGAGTACACGAGTTGGTAAGGACCGCTGCCGGTCGGGCTGTGCACGGCCCAGAGGCGGCCGTCCTCGATGAAGGCGGGCGAGGTGTTGTTGAGCAGTACGGTCGAATTCTGATCGGCATCGATGGCTTTCGCCGCGGGTGCGACGGCGAAGGCCATGAGCAGTACCGCGAAGCTTTTCGTCGGCATGTGTGCGTCTCCGGTTGGGGTGCGGGTGCGGTGCGCGGACGTCGACGCACGGACTGAGACTACAGCACCTCCGACGCGAAATCCGCCAGCCGCGAGCGCTCGCCGCGCTTGAGGGTGATGTGCGCGCTGTGCGCCCAGCCCTTGAAGCGGTCGACGGCATAGGTCAGGCCGGAGGTGGTTTCGGTGAGGTAGGGCGTGTCGATCTGTTCGACGTTGCCCAGACAGATGATCTTGGTGCCGGGGCCGGCGCGGGTGACCAGCGTCTTCATCTGCTTCGGCGTCAGGTTCTGCGCCTCGTCGAGGATCAGCCAGCGGGTGAGGAAGGTGCGGCCGCGCATGAAGTTGAGCGAGCGGATCTTGATCCGCGAGGCGAGCAGATCGTTGGTCGCCGCGCGGCCCCAACTGCCGCCGTCGGCGTTGTTCGGCATCAGCACTTCGAGGTTGTCGGTCAATGCGCCCATCCACGGCGTCATCTTTTCCTCCTCGGTGCCGGGCAGGAAGCCGATGTCCTCGCCGACGCTGACGGTCGCGCGGGTCATGATGATCTCGCGATAGCGCTGCTGGTCCATGGTCTGCGCCAGGCCCGCGGCCAGCGCGAGCAGGGTCTTGCCGGTGCCGGCCGTGCCGAGCAGGGTGACGAAATCGATGTCCGGATCCATCAGCGCATTGAGCGCGAAGTTCTG
>JAYRTK010000087.1:0-11504 GCA_041919595.1 Lysobacteraceae bacterium | reverse complement strand
GGCCGATCACGCCGAGGTACAGGAACAGCAGGATCAGTTCGGTGGTCAGGCGCGGATCCCACTCCCACCACGTGCCCCACATCGGTTTGCCCCAGATCGAGCCGGTGGCGAGGGTGATCACGGTGAACGCGGCGCCGATCGGGGCGCAGGCCATGGCCAGGATCTCGCACAGCTTGATCCGCCAGATCATCGCGATCGCCGAGTAGAACGCCATCAGCCCGAATACGAACATGCTCATCCACGCCGCGGGCACGTGGATGTAGAGAATGCGGAAGCTGTCGCCCTGCTGGTAGTCGGCGGGCACCACGAACAGCGCCTGCCACGTGCCCCACGCCATCGTCGCCAGGCCCAGCGCATAGCACCATGGCGCCCAGCGCGCCGCGAAGCGGTCGAAGTACGGCGGCGAGCCGAGTTGGTGGAACCAGCGGACGACGGGATTCATGCGGAGGGGACGCGGGTCATCGATGGGAGGGCGTGGCGCGCCCGGACGCGGAGATCGCGGCGAACGGAGGCATTGTCGATGCGCGGGCGACCCTGGACATTGACCTGTCTCAAGCCGCTCCCCGCCTCAGTGGGTCGCGATCCGGATCGCCGCCGCCGCCACCAGCGGCGCCAGCACGATCGCGACGATCAGTCCCGCCCCGAGCAGCAGCAGCGGACCGACCGGATCCAGCCCCTGGGCGTGGGCCGCGACGCTGCCGGCACCGAACACCAGCACCGGCACGTACAGCGGCAGCGCGAGCAACCCCACTAGGATACCGGAGCGGCGCATGCCGACGGTCAGTGCGGCGACGACCGCGCCGATCAGGCTCAGCAGGGGCGTGCCCACCGCCAGTCCGATCATCAGGACCGGCAGTTGCGCATGCGGCAGGTGCAGCAGTTCGGCCAGGAACGGCGCCGCCAGCAACAGCGGCCAGGCGGTGGTGGCCCAGTGGATGAAGGTGCGCACCGCGACCAGCCAGGCCAGCGGCACCGGCGCCAGCATCCATTGCTCCAGCGAGCCGTCCTCGGCGTCGCCGCGGAACAGACTGTCCAGCGCCAGCAGGCCGGCGAGCAGCGCCGCGACCCAGAGCACGCCGGCGGCGACCTGCGCGAGCAGCTTCGGTTCGTTGCCGAGGGCGAGCGCGAACAGCACCACCACGATCAGCGCGAACAGGGCGGGCTGGAAGGCATCGCCGCGGCGGCGCCAGAGCAGGCGCAGATCGCGGGCGAGCAGGGCGCGGGCGGCGCCCGTCAGCGACGGCGCGGTTCCGGCCACGGCCGTCGCGGTGGAACGCGCGGTGGCATCGGGGGCGCGGGCGGCAGGGTCGAGGTTCATGCCGGACGCTCCAGCACCAGTTCGCGGGTCCGCACCGGTGGTGCGGCGTAGGCGCCGTGGGTGGTGACCAGGGCGGCCCCGCCGGCGCGCAGATGCGCCTGAACCATGCGGTTCACCAGTTCGATGCCGGAGAGGTCGAGATTGGCGTAAGGCTCGTCCAGCAGCCAGACCGGCGCCGGCGACAGCCACATCCGCGCCAGCGACAGCCGTTTCTTCTGCCCGGCCGAGAGCTGGCGGGCGAGGGCGTCCTGATACCCGTCCAGTCCCACGACCTGCATCGCCGCCTCGGTCGATTGCCCCTTGCGACGGCCGTGCAGGCCGCACAGGAAGGTCAGGTTCTCGAGGGCGCCGAGATCGGCCTTCAGCGCCGGCAGGTGGCCCAGATAGGCCAGGGCGCGGGTGCGTTCGGGGGTGGCGGTGGCGCGGCCGTCGATCTCGATCCGTCCGGCCTCCGGCCGCAGCAGGCCGGCCAGCACCCGCAGCAGGGTGGTCTTGCCGGCGCCGTTGTCGCCGCGGATCAGCAGCGCCTCGCCGGCATCGACCGCGAAATCGAGCGGCCCGAACACCGGTTCGTCGTTGCGCGCGAAGCGGAGTCCGCGGGCTGCGAGCAGCGGCGGTGCGGAAACATCGGGGACGGTCATCGCGGAGGTCGGGCCGGGTCGGGTCTGGACGGAGCGGCTGCGGTCCAGCCGTGTCGCGATTTTACGGACTGCCCGCGGGATTTGCCCGGGGCGCGTCCGGCACGGTGCCGGGCTGGCCTTCCAGCCAGTCGATGCACGGATGCGGCGCCACCGCGTCCGGGCGGCGGGCCCGCATCCGCAGACGCACGGGTTCGCCGCGCAGCCACAGCAGGGTGCCGATCTGGTCGAATTCCGCGGAGAGCGCATCGAAGATCGACGGCTCCGGATCGATCACCAGCCAGTTGAAGGCTTTCCAGCTGCGGCTGTGGGCGGCGACGAAGGCCGGGCGATACGCCAGGCCGAGGTGGTCGAGTCGGCGCTGCAGGGCGCGGTCCGCACTCCGGTTCTCGGGGTCGGAACGCAGGATGTGGCCCGGATTGGCGGCCGAGAGCATGCCGAAACCACGGGCTCCGGGGAAGGCGGCGTCCAGTTCGGGGGCCGGCGCGCCGATCCGCAGCGAGCCCCAGACGCCCCCCAGTTCCCACTTGTATTCGGCGGCCAGGAACACGCCCGGCAGGGTGGCGATATGGGATTCGGGCAGTGCTTCGTTCACGTCGATGGGCTTGTACGGTCCACGGTGGTCGCCTCGAGGGCGGGATGTCCGGCTCGCGGCCGGTCAGGGCCGCAGCCAGTCGATCGTTCCGTACGCCTCGCAGTCGCGGGGGGCGGCGCCATCCACCCGCATTCTCACGGGCGAGTGTGACGACCAGTACAGCGTGGCCAGTTGTCCGTAACGACGCGACAGGGCGTCGAACTCGGCCACCGGCATGTCCACCACCAGCCAGCTCGGTTCGCGCCAGGAACGGTTCGCGGCCGAGGAGAACGCGGCGCGGAACACCCGGCCGCTGGCCTGCAGATCTTCCTGCAGGGCGTCGTCGGCCGCGCGGTTCACCGCTTCGGGACGGGGCACCGAATACGGGTCCCAGGCCGAGATCAGGCCGAAATGACGGGCTTCGGGATAGCGGAGGCGCACATCCGGCGCGTCTTCGCCGATCCTGAGATTCAGCCAGTGGCCGTCGAGCTCCCAACGGTATTCCGCCGCCAGGTAGGCGCGAACCAGGTCGGCGATCCGGGATTCGCCTGGAGGCAGGGGCGACGGCAACATGATGCGTTAGGTTTAACCCAGACGCGCCGCCCCGTAAACTCTGGCGCCCGCTGTCGCCAATGTGCTAAGCCCTCGTCGCGACAGGCCTTTTTCAAGCGTTTCCCCTTTTCGATGGAACCGGACATGCCGCAGACCAAACTGCCCAGGGTGGGCACCACCATCTTCACCGTGATGTCGCAACTGGCGGCCGAGCACGGCGCGATCAATCTCGGCCAGGGCTTCCCCGATTTCCCGGCACCGCAGCGGCTCGTCGATGAACTGGATCGGGCGATGCGCGCCGGCCACAACCAGTACGCCCCGATGACCGGGATCCCCGCGCTGCGGCGGGCCGTCGCCGGGAAAACCCGGCGTGTTTACGGGGTCTCCGTGGATCCCGACAGCGAAATCACGATCACCAGCGGCGCCACCGAGGCGATCTTCAACGCCATCCATGCGGTGGTCCGCGCCGGTGAGGAAGTGATCGTCCTCGATCCCTGCTACGACTGCTACGAGCCGGCGATCGAGCTGGCCGGCGCGCGCGCCGTGCACATTCCGCTCGACCCGGCGACCTTCGCCCCCGACTGGGAGCGGGTGCGCGACGCCATCGGCCCGAAGACCCGGATGCTGATGATCAACAGCCCGCACAACCCGTCCGGCGCGATGCTGGACGACGCCGACATGAATACGATTTCAGAGCTGCTGCGGGATACCGGCATCTGGCTGTTGTCCGACGAGGTCTACGAGCACATCGTCTTCGACGGCGCCGCCCACGCGTCCGCGCTGCGGTATCCGGAGCTGCGCGAACGCGCCTTCGTGATCTCCAGCTTCGGCAAGACCTATCACTGCACCGGCTGGAAGGTCGGCTACTGCATCGCCCCGCCGGCCTTGAGCAGCGAATTCCGCAAGGTGCACCAGTACAACGTGTTCTGCACCTTCCATCCCGCCCAGCACGCCTTCGCGGCCATGATCGAGGCCGAACCCGAGCACTACGAGCAACTGGGCGCGTTCTACCAGGCCAAGCGCGACCGTTTCCGCGAACAACTGCTCGGCACCCGGCTGGCGCCGCTGCCGGTCCCGGGCGGCTATTTCCAGTTGGTGGACTATTCCGCGGTCAGCGGCCTCGACGACCTGGAATTCTGCCGCTGGCTGACGATCGAGCATGGCGTCACCGCGATCCCGCTGTCGCCGTTCTACGACACGCCGCCGGCCGGCCAGCGTCTGGCGCGGCTGTGCTTCGCCAAGAACGAGGCCACCCTGGATGCGGCGATCGAACGGCTGTTGAGGCTCTGAACATGAACGATCTGCGCGTCACGCTCGTCCAGGGCGATACCCGCTGGCACGACCCGGCCGGCAATCGCGAGCATTACGGGCACCTGATCGCCGGTCTGAAAGAGCGGACCGATCTGGTCCTGCTGCCGGAAACCTTCACCAGCGGCTTTTCCAACGACGCCATCGACCGGGCCGAGACCATGGATGGCCCGACCGTCGCCTGGATCCGCGAACGCGCCCGGGCGCTCGACGCGGCCGTCTGCGGCAGCGTGCAACTGCGCGAGGGCGGTGGTGTCCACAACCGCCTGCTGTTCGCGACGCCCGACGGTGAGTTGCGCACCTACGACAAACGCCATCTGTTCCGTTTCGCGAACGAGCACATGCGCTACGCCGCCGGTCGCGACCGGTTGACGGTGGACTGGCGCGGCTGGCGGATCTGTCCCCTGGTCTGCTACGACCTGCGTTTCCCGGTGTTCTCGCGCAACCGCTACGACGTGGAGCGTCCGGGTGCGCTCGACTACGATCTGCTGCTGTACGTCGCCAACTGGCCGTCGGCACGCGTGTATCCGTGGAAGACGCTGCTGCGCGCCCGCGCGATCGAGAATCTCTGCTACGTCGCCGGTCTCAACCGCGTCGGCACCGACGGCAACGGCCTTCACTACAGCGGCGACAGCGCGGTGATCGATTTCCTCGGTCAGCCGGTCAGCGAATGCAGCGACGAGGAAGTGGTCGTCACCGTCACCCTGCAGGCGCAGGAACTCGCCGCGCATCGCGAGCGATTCCCGGCGATGCTGGATGGCGATGCGTTCGAGTTGCGTTGAGGCGGGATCACGCACTGTTCAAGGAGCGCGGCGCGGACGGAAACACGCCGAGTGGGCCCGGTCGTGCCCGGACCAGTCGCGCGCCGGCTCGAAACGCAAGGACCGGTAGCTCCACAGCCACGCCGTTCCCGACTCGATTTTCCAGGCGTGCGGTTCGCGCGGCTCCTCGAATCCGTAGGTGTGGCGTTGTCTCAACGAGGCGATCAGTGAACGGGTATTGTGGCATCGGGGTCCGGACTGCGTGAGCTGGTGGTGCATCAGGATCCAGCGCACGCCCTCGCCGCAAAGGATCGGAATCCACAGCGCCAGCAGTGTGATCAGGATTCTTTTCGCGTTCTGCGAGAGGCGGATGCGGGTCGCCGCGGAGATGCGCTGTAGGGCGAGCGCCGGCAGCAGGGCGGTGCCGAAGGCGAGGGTCGCGAACAGCGGCGCAGTGGATGCGCTGTCCTGGACGATGTGGAGCAGATAGGGCGGAAACACGGCGTACAGCAGCACCCATCCGCCGAGGATCGGGGTCAGGGCCACCGCGATCGCGATATGCAGCATGCCGAGCGTCAGCGCGAAATTCAGGCAGCGCCGACGCCATCCCGGGAATGCGGTTGACGTGGGCGGTTGCGCGAGCGTCATCGCGCATCCCTCCGCCCGAAATACACCCGCTCCGCCGCCCAGCGCATCGGCGCACTGCCCAGCAGCAGATCGAACGGCCAGTCCCGCTGCGCGCGGTCGAAGGCCCAGCGCAGCGCGCGTTTGAGCCGATAGCGCGGCGCGGCGCGTTCGGCGCTGCGCTCCGGCGACGGGCCGCCGTCGCGCAAATGGCGTGCGATGGCCTCGCCGGTGGTCCAGCCGTGTCGCCACGCGGAATGGATGCCGCCTGCGGTGACCGGCGAGACGATGCCCGCGGCATCGCCGGTGAGAATGACGCCGGGCATCGCCAGCGGCGACACCGGTCCACCGCAGGGAATCAGCCCGGCGCGGATCGCTGACGGTGCGAGTGCGTCGGGGATCCCGATCGCGTTGCCGACGCGCGCGCGCAGCGTTTCGATATCGGGCATGCCGTTGCGCGAGGCGCGATGGCGGAACGCGAGCCCGAACTGCACGCCGGTGGGATTCTGCGTGGCCCAACCGATGTAACCGGGGGCCAGTTCACGGCTGACGAAACAGTGCAGGGCGTCGGCTTCGTGCAGTTCGACCCCGGCGAATTCGTATTCCACGCCGTAGAGGAAATCGCGCACGTGGCCGAGACCGAAACGCTGCGCGACCCGCGATTTCGCGCCATCCGCGCCGACCAGCCACCGGCAGTGGCCGATGCCGGGCAGATGCCAGCGCCCGCGCCGCGGATCGGTCGCATGCGTGGCGTGCTGGAAGGACTGCGCCAGTCGCACGTCGACGCCCTGCGTGCGCATCTCCTCGACCAGCCAGCGCATCAGGTTCGGCGTATCGGTGGTCAGGAAATAGTAATCCGGCACCTGCAGCGCGATGCTGCGGAGATTCGGCGCGTACAGACGCACGCGCTCGACCCGGCGGACCAGGTCCGGTGGCACCCGGTTGAGCCAGGTGCGTTCCGCCGCCTCCTTCACGATGATGCCGGTGGTGTGCAGTTTCAGGCCGGGATCGCGCTTGCGCTCCAGCACGCAGACGCGCAGGCCGTACTGCGCCGCGGCGATGGCGCAGGCGGCGCCGGCGAAACTGGCGCCGACGACGATGAGGTCGAAATCGCGTTCGGGCTGGGCGGCCATGCGTGCTCCATCGGGGAAGGCGGACGCAGTCTCGGCCCCGGCCGCGGGCGCTGGATGATGGTTGTGTGAAGTCGGAGTTCACAGGCCGCATCGCCGCCTGCCTGTCGGAATCGACAGGGTTCGGGCGCTTGTGGCGGCGCGATCGCCGGCCTAGAGTCCATCCATCGTGGTGTGCGCAAGGATTCGACGCATGCGGAACGACGAACTCCGGACGATCTGGGCCGACGCGGCGCGATACGATCCCACGCTCGCCGCCACGCCGGCGCAACTGCGCAGGCTTGCCGACATGCGCATCCTGCCGCGCCCGTACTCCCGGCGCGCCCTGTTCGATGCGATGGCCAATGGCCGCCCGGCATTGCTCGCGGGCCTGAAGGTGCTGGTCGATGGGGCGGGTCGTGTCGACGGTCGCGTCGGCGATCCGGATGCCTTGGCGAGGATGATCGATCGTGCGTTTTCGCGCACGGAGCGGATCAGCGTGCAGACCGGGCGTTCCGGCATCCGCCGGCGGATCCCGGTCGCCGAACTCGTCCGCCGCTGGCGCGGCCGCCGCCGGGTGGTCAGCGTCACCGATCTGCACGTCCGCGGCACGCGGCTCGAACGCGAGATCGACACCGAGGCCTTGTCGCTGTTCAACCTTCTGCCGCAGGGCTCCGAGCGCATGCGTCTGCAGGAGATGATGACGCTGGTGGTCAGTTCGCGCGGCAACGTCACCGATTCGCATTCGGACGATCCCGACGGCAGCAATCACTGCTTCACCGGCCGCAAGCTGTGGCTGGCCTGGGACACGTTCGAAGGACTGCGTGCCGGACTGCAGGACGTACAGCGCGAGGACACCGCCGACAGGGCCGCGTTCGATGTCGGTACCTTCTGCCGGTTGCGGAGCGCACGCTGGTGGGTGGTGGGGCCGGACCAGACCCTGTTCCTGCCCGGTGGGCTCACCCACAAGGTCGTCACGCTCGATGCCTACATCGGCATCGGCAGTTTCTACGTCGCGCCCGGGTCCTGTCTGGACAGCCTCAGCCGCTGGTATGTCCACGGCCCGTTGTGGTCGCTGGACGAGCAGGCCGACTCCAATGCCGGGCTGGTCGACGAAATCGCCTACGCGATGAACGCGCGGCTGGAGTGGCTGATGCGCCAGCCCGCGAAGGTCCGCCGCGACTGGGGGCTCGATTTCGTCCCCGCGTCGCTGGCGCACTGGGAGCGGACGTGGTCGGCGGCGCGGCGGCGCGCGCTGATGGCACGGCCGCCGTTCGCCCATCTGATGGGGACGGTGCGGGCGCTGTCGGCCTGAAGCCGACGCGGGCCGTGCTCAGCCCGCCAGCCGGCCGCGCAGCGAATTGCTCATCGCGTCGGTGATCACGACGTCGACGAACTGACCGACCAGCTGTGCGCCGGCCGGAACCGGGAAGTTCACGAAACGCATGTTTTCGGTGCGACCGGTGCATTCGTTCGGATTCTTCTTCGACGGGCCTTCGACCAGCACCGTCTGCACGCTGCCGACCATCGATTGCGCGATCCGCTTCGCGTTGTCGTTGATCGCCGCCTGCAGCCGGGCGAGCCGGGCGTGTTTTTCTCCGTCGCTCACGGTGTCCTCGAGATCCGCGGCCGGGGTGCCCGGGCGACGCGAGTAGATGAAGGAGAAGCTCTGGTCGAAGCCCACGTCCTCGATCAGTTTCATGGTCTTCTCGAAATCGGCGTCGGTTTCGCCGGGGAACCCGACGATGAAGTCGGAGCTGATCGAGATGTCCGGGCGCACCGCGCGCAGCTTGCGCACCTTCTGCTTGAATTCCAGCGCGGTGTAGCCGCGCTTCATCGCCGAGAGGATGCGGTCGCTGCCGGACTGCACCGGCAGATGCAGGAAGTTGGCGAGCTTGGGCACGTCGCGATACGCCTCGATCAGCGAATCGCTGAATTCCAGCGGGTGCGAGGTGGTGAAGCGGATGCGTTCGAGGCCGTCGATCTCGGCGATGGCGCGGATCAGCAGGCCGAGGTCGGCGATCTCGCCTTCGCCATACGGACCGCGGTAGGCATTGACGTTCTGGCCGAGCAGGGTCACTTCGCGCACGCCCTGGGCGGCGAGCTGGGCCACTTCGACCAGCACGTCCTCGAACGGGCGGCTGACCTCCTCGCCGCGGGTGTAGGGCACCACGCAGAAGCTGCAGTACTTCGAGCAGCCTTCCATGATCGAGACGAAGGCGGTCGGGCCCTCGGCGCGGGGCTCGGGCAGCCGGTCGAACTTCTCGATCTCGGGGAAACTGATGTCCACCTGCGGGCGACCGGTCTCGCGCTTCGCGCGCAGCAGGTCCGGGAGCCGGTGCAGGGTCTGCGGGCCGAACACCAGATCGACGAACGGAGCGCGCTTGAGCAGCGCTTCGCCTTCCTGGCTGGCGACGCAGCCGCCGACGCCGATCACCACCGGGCGGTCCTGCTTCAACGCCCGCCAGCGGCCGAGCTGGCTGAACACCTTTTCCTGCGCTTTTTCGCGAATCGAGCAGGTATTGAGCAGGATCACGTCGGCTTCTTCGGCCTTTTCCGTGACGACCATGCCTTCCTCGGCGGCCAGGACCTCGGCCATCCGGGCCGAGTCATATTCGTTCATCTGGCAGCCGTGGGTCTGGATGTAGAGCTTTTTCGGCGCGGCCTGCAGTGTCGGGGCGGTGGGCGTCGAAGCGGGGGCGGTGCGGGTGTCGGACATGGCGGTCTCCGGGGCGCGGCGATGATTCCGGGCCGGATGGTGGCGAGGGAGCCGGACAGTCTAAACCAGACCGGGCGTGAGGCCTGCCGCGACCCCTTCCGCCGTTTCACAATCAAGCACTTGGCAAACCTTCTGAATCCGGGGACACTCCGCCTCATGACCCGGGGCCTGGCCATTCTTTCGACCCTGACCGTGCTGGCGGCATCGCTGGCGGTCCCGGCCGCGCATGCCGGCACCGTGTATCGCTGCGAAAGCCCCGACGGCAGCCGGACCTACGCCAGCAAGCGGGTGAAGGGCGCCAGGTGCACGGTCGTCAGCAGCTACACCCCGTCGCCCGCGGCCGTGCGCAGCGCGCCGCCGCCGGCCACCGTCGCCCGCAGCGCCAGCGAACCGCCGTCGACCACGCAGCAGATGATGCCGGTCGCCGGCACGACCGACGCGCCGGCCCCCGCGGCCGCCGCGCCCGTGATCGCCGCGCCCAGGCAGGGCGTGACCCGCCGCGTCGAAGGTCAGGTCTACTCGTACATCAAGGACGGCGTGCGCCACTACACCAGCAAGCCGCCCCGTGGCGTCGCCGGGGCGACCGCGATCCGCTCGATCCGCTACAGCTTCCTGGAGACCTGCTACGCCTGCGCGCCGCTGCCCGGGGTCAACTTCGGCACCCTGCGCCTGAACACGGCCGCCTATGCCGCCGAAATCCGCGCCGCGGCCACCCAGCACGGGGTCGACGAAGCGGTCGTGCGGGCGATCATCCACGCGGAGTCTTCCTTCAATCCGAACGCGCTGTCCCGGGTCGGGGCGCAGGGATTGATGCAGCTGATGCCGGCCACCGCCCGGCGCTTCGGGGTCAGCAACTCCTTCGATCCCGGCCAGAACATCCGCGGCGGGGTGCAGTACCTGGCCTGGCTGCTCAAGCGCTACAACGGTGACCTGACCCTGGCCGCCGCCGGCTACAACGCCGGCGAGGGCGCGGTCGACAAGTACAAGGGCGTTCCGCCCTACAGCGAGACGCGGCGTTACGTCGAGCGCGTCCGTGTCCTCGCCGACCGCTATCGCGGCGTGCTGGCCGGCAACGGCTGAGCCCCGGTCGCGTCGCCGGCGCATTCCGGGCCCGGCGCACCCGTTCGATCCTGCCGCTCCGCCCGGTCCGAACCGGGGGCGGCCCTGCCGTGTGGCCGGCCCGCGAAGGGGCGGGCCGGCAAACATTGTCGGCCGATTCAGCGTTCCGTTACACTTTGTCGTCTTTGCCGGCCCGCTTCGGAGACGAAGCCGGCCGTCAGTCCAAGTATCCCCAAGCTTTGCGGAGTGCCGGATGGCAACAAAAGTCGTAGGCGGGTCGGATCACCAGCACGGTGACGGCGCGCAACCGGTTGACGCGGGTCGTCGCCGCTTCCTGACCGCCTCCACCGCCGTGGTGGGCGCCGTCGGCGTTGCGGGAGCCTCGGTTCCCTTCATCAAGTCCTGGTTCCCCAGCGCGCGCGCCAAGCTCGCCGGCGCACCGGTGATCGCCGACATCAGCGGTCTGCAGGAAGGCCAGCGCCTGATCTTCGAATGGCGCGGCCAGCCGATCTGGATCGTCAAGCGCTCCAAGGCGATGCTCGAAGCCATGGGCGGCCACGACGCCCAGCTGCGCGATCCGAAATCGGAGAACGCCGACCAGCAGCCGAAGTACGCGGTCAACGCCACCCGTTCGATCAAGCCGGAGATCTCCGTGCTGGTCGGCCTGTGCACCCATCTGGGCTGCTCGCCGGAGATGAAGGCCGAGATCCGGCCCGAGCCCTTCGATGCGGAGTGGAAGGGCGGCTACTTCTGCCCCTGCCACAAGTCCAAATTCGACATGGCCGGTCGCGTCTACCAGGGCGTTCCCGCACCGACGAATCTGCCGGTGCCGCCGCACCATT
>JAYRTK010000086.1:8031-11539 GCA_041919595.1 Lysobacteraceae bacterium | reverse complement strand
GCGCGGCACCATGATGTCGCCGACGCTCATGTCGGAAATGGAGACCGCGCCTTCCATGATCCGCAGGGTGTCGGCGTCGATCACGCCGTCGGCCTGCACGTCGCGCAGCAGTTCGACCAGATCTTCCTGATTGTCGGGTTCGCCGGAGATCGCGGCGCTCAGGCGGGAGAGCCAGGAGCGGCCCTTTTCGGTCTTGCGGCCGTTGTTCCTGTCGGAAGCCGCCTTGTCGGCGGGCTTGGCGGCGCCATCCGGCGCGCGGGTACTGTCGTCCTCGGACATTGTCGTCTTGGCATCGCCCGTGCGGGCGGAATGGGTCAGTTTAGCGGACCGGGGCGGGGTGCGCATGCCGGGCCGGGCGGTATCGCCCCTTGGAATGCGGGCGATCGCCATAGAAATCAAGCGCTTGGGAAAATACGTGCACGGCGGGCCGGGGGCGCGTCGCCGTTCGCCCCTGACATCCGGCCCTGTCCCCGGTGCCGCCGGCGATGCTACGGTCCGCGGCCATGTCGGCGTGTCCGTGGCTGTCATGCCTGTGGCTGTCCTGCCCGTGACCGTCGTGCCGTGCCGCCGTCCCCGTCGTCCTTTCCGACCGAGCCTCCGCCATGCGCAGATCCGCGTCCGTCCTCGTCCTGTTCTGCGCGCTGCTGGCGCCCGTCGCCGCGGTCTTCGCGGCCACGCCGGTCGTTCCCGACGTCGAGCAACTGCGCATCAAGCACGAACGCTTCGTGCTGCCGAACGGTCTGACCGTGCTGGTGCACGAAGACCACAGCGTGCCGATCGTCGCGGTCAACCTGTGGTACCACGTCGGTTCGCGCGACGAACGGCGCGGACGCACCGGTTTCGCCCATCTGTTCGAGCACTTCTTCTTCAACGGCAGCCAGAATTATCCGCACGGTTTCCGCGAGGCGATGGACGACCTGGGCGCGAACAACCGCAACGGCACCACCAATACCGATCGCACCAACTTCTTCGAGGACGTGCCGATTTCGGCGCTGGAGCGCACGCTCTATCTCGAAGCCGATCGCATGGGCTTCCTCGCCGCGAACATCAATCAGGAGATGCTCGAACGCGAGCGCGGCGTCGTCCAGAACGAGAAGCGTCAGGGCGAGAACCAGCCCTACGGCCGCAGTTTCGATCGTCTGCTGCAGATCCTGTATCCGTACTCGCATCCCTACAACTGGTCGACGATCGGCAGCATGGAGGATCTGCAGTCGGCGAAGCTCGACGACGTGAAGGCGTGGTACGGCACGTACTACGGCCCGAACAACGCAGTGCTGGCGCTGGCCGGCGACATCACCGTGGAACAGGCCCGCGCCTTGACCATGAAGTATTTCGGGGCGATTCCGCCGGGTCCGCCGCTGCCGCGGCTGGAAGCGTGGGTACCCGAACTCGAGGCCGACATCCGCGACACCCTGCAGGATCGCGTTCCGCAGCATCGCCTGTACCGCGCCTGGCATCTGCCGCCCGCGGGCGACCGCGACGTGCATGCGATGGAACTGTTCGCGAGCGCGCTCGCCGGCAGCGAAAGCGCGCCGCTGGAACGCCGGCTGGTGTTCGAGACCGGGCTCGCGACCAACGTCAGCGCCTTCGTCAACGATCAGGAGCTGTCGAGCACCTTCATCGTGGTGGTCGACGTGAAGCCGGATGCGGATCCGGCGGAGGCCGAACGTGAACTCGATGCGACCCTCGCCGCGCTGCTCCAGCGTGGTCCCTCGGCGCCCGATCTGCAGCGTGCCCGCACCCGCTATCTCGCCGGCTTCGCGCGCGGCACCGAGCGTCTCGGTGGCTTCGGCGGGCGTTCCGACGTGCTCGCCGAGAGCCAGACCTACCACGGCGATTCCGAAGCCTATCTGCGTCGTCTGGGCGACATCGCCGCGCTGTCGCCGGCGCAGGTGAAGGCCGTGGCGCAGCGTTGGCTGGGACGCCATCATGCGACCCTGCTGGTCGCGCCGTTCCCGAAACTGCGCGCCGGCCGCGATGACTTCGATCGCACGCAGTTGCCCGCGCTGGGGGCGCCGCCGAAGGTCGCCTTCCCGCGGATGCAGCGCGCCACCCTGTCCAACGGCATGCACGTGGTGCTGCTCGAACGCCGTTCGGTGCCGCTGGTGAACATGGCGCTGACGATCGACGCCGGCGCCAGCGCCGATCCGGCCGATGCCGCCGGCACGTCGCGCTTCGCGCTGGATCTGCTGCTCAAGGGCACCACCACCCGCGACGCCTTCCGTCTCGCCGACGAACGCGATGCGCTCGGCGCCACCCTGGGCACCGGCAATTCGCTGGATCAGTCCTTCGTCTACATGAATGCGCTGCGCGCCAATCTCGGCGGTTCGCTCGACCTGCTGGCCGACGTCGCGCGCAATCCCGCGTTCCCCGCGGAGATGGTCGAACTGCAGCGCAAGCAGCAACTGGCCGCGATCGAACAGCAGCGCGCCAGCCCGACCGCCGCGGTGCAGCGGATGCTGCCATCGCTGCTGTACGGCAGCGATCACGCCTACGGCCGTACCGGTGGCAGCCTGGGTACCGAAGCGACGGTCTCCGGTCTGCAGCGTGCATCGCTGCTCGACTGGCATCGACGCTGGTTCGTGCCGTCGAACGTCATCCTCGTCGTCGCCGGCGACATCACCCTCGATGCGCTGGTGCCCGAACTGGAGCGCAGCTTCGGCGGTTGGCAGGGCGGTCGTGCGCCGGCCAAGCCGCTCGGCGCCGCGGCCGCGCCGGGGCGCGGCAAGGTCTATCTGGTGGACAAGCCGGGCGCGCCGCAGTCGGTGATCGTCGCCGCGCATCCGGGTCCGAACGGCGCCACGCCGGGCGATCTCGCGCTGGAAACGGTGATGCGCAATTTCGGCGGCATGGCCACGTCGCGCCTGAATCGCAATCTGCGCCTGGAGAAACACTGGTCCTACGGTACGTCCGGCGGTCTGTCCGGTGCGCGCGGCCCGCGCAGTTTCGTGGTGGTGGCGCCGGTGCAGACCGATCGCACGAAGGAATCGATGATCGAGGTGATGAAGGAAATCCGCGGCGTCGCCGGCGCGCGGCCGCTGGTCGGCGATGAGTACGACAGCATCATGCGCAGCCAGATCGCGCGACTGCCCGGCCGGTTCGAGACGCTCGACGCGCTGATCGCCGCTGCCGTCGATCACGTCAACACCGGTCGCGATCCGGCCTATTACTACGACTACGCCGACCACCTGCGCGCGCTCGATCCGGCGGCGCTGGCCGAAGCGGGTCGAGTGGTCAAGCCGGACGAACTGGTCTGGATCGTCGTCGGCGATCTGTCGAAGGTCGAGCAGGGCGTGCGCGAACTGGGATTCGGCGACGTGGTGCGCGCGCAGGTGGAATAAGCGCCGAGGCCTCCTGCGGGGGCGCGGCGGCGAACCCGCGTCAATCGCGGATGCGATAGGGATCCGCGATGCCCAGCCCGGCGAGGATGTCGCGCTCCAACTGCTCCATGCATTCGGCTTCGCGCTCGTCCTGATGGTCCATGCCGAGCAGATGCAGCACACCGTGC
>JAYRTK010000086.1:0-8021 GCA_041919595.1 Lysobacteraceae bacterium | reverse complement strand
GCGCGTAGTGGTGCGCGACCGATTTGTCCTGCTCGGCGGCTTCCCGCGCCACCACCGGCGCGCACAGCACGAGATCGCCCATCAGCGGCATCACCACGCCCTTGGGCAATTTCACGTCGGCGGCGACATCGGCCGGAAAACTCAGCACGTTGGTCGCGTAGTCCTTGCCGCGGTAATGCCGGTTCAGCGCGCGGCCTTCGTCCTCGCCCACGACCCGGATCGCCAGATCGGCTTCGCGGATGCGGCCTTCGAGCGCGGCGGCCACCCAGCGCCGGAAGCTCGGCGCGGCCGGCACGCCGGTGCGCGGCACGGCGTAGCCGACGGCGACATCGAGGCGGATCGGTCCGCGGGTCATGGGGTGCTCCTGTCGTCGGCGTCGTAGGCGATGGTCACGATCTCGGCGTCCTCGGGTTCGGCTTCCTGCGCCTCGGCGCGTGATTCGTAGCAGTTGCGCAGGCCCTGGTCCACCATTTGTCCCAGAATGTCCGCGACCAGATCGTCGAAGCTGGCCTCGTCGGTCCTGTCGAGGGTCGCGCGGTCGGGAGTCACCGTCATCTCTCCGCAACCGCCGATATTCATCGCGGTGATGGCCGGAACGAGTTCGCGAACCGCCCGATCGGACAGGGTTTCGTAGACGTCCTGCGGGATCCGGGATTCAGCGGCCGTGATCCGGCCCTTGAAGTAGTGCAACTGCTGGTAGAACAGATAGCCGCGCGAGCGCATCGGCACGATCTCGCCGGTGTCCTTGATCGGCATCCGATAGCGCAGGTCGATGCGCTTCCCGCGCAGGGCCTCCACGGCCCGCAGAACGAGGACGGAGGCGTCCTCGGGGATCTTGTCGGCGGGGACGATCTCGAAATCGGTCGTGCCGAGAATGCGCAGATCGTCGTAGTACTTCAGCTTCACGCCGGCGTCGAACGAGGCGGTGAATGCACGCATTTCGACATCCAGCGCCTTCTCGCGCGACATCTCCCCGGCCGGGTAAACGAAGATGTCGAAGCGCAGTTCCGGATGATCCGGATGCGCGTAGCGGAACTGCGCACCGGCCTCCTTCCGAGCTTCCTCGTACAGACTGCCTTCCAGGACGAAATCGCCGACGCGTCGTGGCGCGGCGATGCGCGTTTCCTCGATGAACGGCCGCTCCGCCCGAGGCTTTTCCTTCGCGACGGCGTTGCCCTGCGGCAGCGCGACCAGCAGCAGTGCGACGCATGCGGCCGCGCAGGCGGCGATGCGGTTCATGCCTTCTCTCCCGGGGGCGTCTGCACGGGGGCCGCATGCCGCTCGTACGCCCGCACGATCTTCGCCACCAGCGGGTGGCGCACCACGTCGCGGGCCTCGAAGAAGGTGAAGCTGACGCCGTCGACCTCGTGCAGCACGTCGATGGCGTCGCGCAGGCCGGATTTCACCTGTTTCGGCAGGTCGATCTGGGTCAGGTCGCCGGTCACCACCGCGGTGCTGCCGAAGCCCAGGCGGGTGAGGAACATCTTCATCTGTTCGATGGTGGTGTTCTGGGCCTCGTCGAGGATCACGTAAGCGTCGTTGAGCGTGCGTCCGCGCATGTAGGCCAACGGCGCGATCTCGATGACGTTCTTCTCCAGCAGCTTCGCGACCTTTTCGACGCCGAGCATTTCGTACAGCGCGTCGTACAGCGGGCGCAGGTAGGGGTCGACCTTCTGCGAGAGATCTCCCGGCAGGAAGCCGAGTTTCTCGCCGGCTTCCACCGCCGGGCGCACCAGGATGATGCGCTGGATGCGCGCGGTGTTCAGCGCTTCCACCGCCATCGCCACGGCGAGGAAGGTCTTGCCGGTGCCGGCCGGGCCGATGCCGAAATTGATGTCGTGGGTGGCGATCGCGTGCAGGTATTTCTGCTGGTTCGCGCCGCGGCCGCGCACGGTGCCGCGCTTGACCTTCACCGCGACGTCCTGCGGCTGGTAGCCGGCTTCGCTCATGGCGGCAGCCGGGGCCTCGTCGCCACCGAGCCGCAGGTGGATCGCCTGCGCGTCGAAGGTGGTCTCGAGGGTTTCGTCGTACAGCGCGCGCAGCAACCTTTCGGTACCGGCGACCGTGGCCTCGTCGTCGCCGCTGATCCGGAAGAGATTGCCGCGGTTGGCGATCTCGACGCCGCGGCGCAGTTCGATCTGGCGCAGGTGGGCGTCGAAGGGGCCGGCGAGATTGGCGAGACGTTCGGGATCGGCGGGGTCGAGCGCGAAGTCGCGGCTGTGGGAGCGTTGCGCGTGGGTCTGCATAGGCGGGAAAGGGTAGCGCGTGACGCGGGGCGAGGCCACGGCACAACCGTCCGTCGGCCGTCGGTGGACATTAATTAATGAAGTAATTAATTTGACGGCGTGTCTACCGATCACCTCCCGCTGGGCACCTCCGCAGCCGCGCCTCGCGGCAGGCGTCCCGGCGGGCGGGCCCGCGCGCCGGGTCGCCCGGCAGGCGAGGGCGCTGCGCTGCGTGGACGCTTGCTCGACGCCGCCGTCGCCCGTTTCGCGCGGCAGGGCATCGCCGGCAGTGCGCTGCGCGACATCGCCGCCGATGCCGGCGCGACACCGGCGCTGGTGCACTACTACTTCGGCAATCGCGAGGCGTTGCTGGCGGCGGTGATCGAGGAACGCATCCTGCCGGTGATGCTGCGCCTGCGCGGTGCCGTGGCCGGGGCGGGCGACGACCCGCGCGTGCTGATCCGCGGTTTCGTGCGCGCGGTGCTGACCGTGGCGATGGCGCAGCCGTGGCTGCCGCAGCTGTGGGTGCGCGAGATCCTGCACGAAGGCGGCGCCCTGCGCGGGTTGCTGCACGAACGGCTCGCCGGATTGCCGCGGACGCTGGCCCGGCGCTTCGCGCAGGCGCAGGCCGCGGGATGGCTCAATCCCGGTCTCGACCCGCGCCTGCTGGTGCCCTCGCTGATCGGCCAGACGATGTTCATGGCCGCGAGCGCGCCGATCTGGCGCGGATTGCTCGATGCCGGCGAGATCGATGCGGACGCCCTGTCCGCGCATGTTCTGGCATTGCTGGAACAGGGCCTGCAGTTGCGTGATCCGGAGTCCAACGATGCGTGAACCACGAATCCTTCCCGTGCTGCTGTTCGCCGTGCTGCTCGGCGGTTGCGCCGACGATGCGCCGCAGGCGCTGGGGACGTTGGAATACGACCGCATCGCGCTGCCGGCACCGGCGGCCGAGCGCATCGTGTCGGTCGAGGTGCATGAAGGCGATCGGGTGAAGGCCGGCGCGCTGGTGATGACCCTGGAGCCGGTGCGGATCGCGGCGCAGACCGAGGTCGCACGTGCGCAGGCGCAGGTGCAGCGCGAGGCGCTGTCGGAGCTGGAAGCCGGGAGCCGCGTCGAACAGATCGCGCAGGCTCGCGCCCAGCTCGCCGCGGTGCAGGCGCAGGCACGCGATGCCCAGGCGTATCTCGCGCGGGTCGAGCCGCTGGGCCGCGGGCAACTGGTGGCGAAGGTCGACGTCGATCGTGCCCGCGCCGCAGCGGAGAGCGCTGCGGCGCAGGTGCGCGCCGCGCAGGCGTTGCTCGCCGAACTGGAGCGCGGTGCGCGCGACGAACGCATCGCCCAGGCCCGCGCCACGCTGCGCGCGGCCGACGCCCAGGTCGCGGCGCAGACGGTGTCGCTGGACAAGCTGCGCATCGTCGCGCCGCGCGACGGTCGCATCGACAGCCTGCCGTACGAATTGGGCGACCAGGCACCGGTCGGTGCGCCGCTGGCGATCCTGCTGGTGGGCGAAGCGCCGTATGCGCGGATCTACGTGCCGGAACCGCTGCGTGCCGGCGTGAGGATCGGCGACGCCGCGACGGTGCGCGTCGATGGTCGCGAAGCGCCGATCGTCGGCCGCGTGCGCGCGATCCGCAGCGAACCGGGCTTCACCCCATACTACGCGTTGGCCGGCAAGGACGCGGCGCGCCTGAGTTATCTGGCCGAGATCGTGTTCGAGGGCGATGCGCGCACCGCGGCGCGCGATCTGCCGGCGGGACTGCCGGTGCAGGTCGAGTTCGCGGCCGCATCGACGCCGGCGCGGCGTTGACGCGATGGACGCCGATCTCGCCATCCGCGCCCGTGGCCTGAGCAAGCGCTTCGGCGCGCTGCTCGCCGTGGACGGCGTCGATCTCGGCGTACCGCGGGCCAGCGTCTACGGATTCCTCGGCCCCAATGGTTCGGGCAAATCGACCACCATCCGCATGCTCTGCGGACTGCTCACGCCGAGCGCCGGCGAGATCGACGTGCTCGGTTTCGAGATCCCGCGCGAGGCCGAGGCCTTGCGTCGCAGGATCGGCTACATGACCCAGAAATTCTCGCTGTACGAAGACCTGACCGTGCGCGAGAACCTCGAGTTCATGGCCGAAGTGCAGGGCCTGTCGCGCGCGAGGCGGAACGCGCGGATCGAGGAACTGGTCGATACCTATCACCTGGCCGATCGCCAGAAACAGCTCGCCGGCACGATGAGCGGCGGCCAGAAGCAGCGACTCGCGCTGGCCTGCGCGACGGTGCATGCGCCCGAACTGCTGTTCCTGGACGAGCCGACCAGCGCAGTGGATCCGGAATCGCGGCGCGATTTCTGGGAGAAACTGTTCGATCTCGCCGATGCCGGCACCACGATCCTGGTGTCCACGCACTACATGGACGAAGCCGAACGCTGTCACCGCATCGCGATCCTCGAAACCGGGCGGCTCGTCGCCGACGGCACCCCGGCAGCGCTCACCCGGGCGCTCGCCGGTCGCACGCTGGGCGTGCGTGCGCGCGAGCCGCGGCGCGCGCAGGCGCTGCTGAAAGCGGCGCCGGGCGTGCTCAGCGTCGCCCAGATCGGCAACGAACTGCGCGTTCTGACCGATCGCGGCGGCGATGCGGCGCAGTTGCAGGCGCGGCTGCGCGACGCCGGCCTCGAAGGCGAGGTGTCGGACATTCCGCCGAACCTGGAAGACGTCTTCGTCTCCGCGACCAGCCACCGCGATGGTCGCGACGCATATCGGGCGAGGACGGCATGAAACTCGCGCAGATCCTCGCGGTGATGGTGAAGGAACTGCGGCAGATGCGCCGCGACCGGCTCACCCTGGGGATGATGATCGGCATTCCCACCCTGCAGTTGATCCTGTTCGGGTTCGCGATCAATCCCGACGTGCGCAATCTGCCCGCGGCGGTGGCCGATCTCGCCGGCACCGCCGGTTCTCGCGCGCTGGTGCAGGACATGCTGGCCACGGGCGTGATCCGTCAGGTCGCGTCGGCGCGGACGCCGCAGGAACTGGATACGCTGCTCGATCGCGGGCGGATCAAGATCGGCGTGGTGATTCCGCCGGATTACGAACGCCGCCGCATCGATGGCCGCGAAGCCGTGCAGGTGATCGTCGATGGCAGCGACACCTCGGTGCAGGCGACCGCGCGCCAGCTCGCGGCGATGCCGCTGGACGGCGGCAGCGGCCTGAAGGTGCCTTCGATTTCGGTGCTGCCGCTGTACAACCCGGAGCGGCGCTCGGCGGTGAACATCGTGCCCAGCCTGATCGGCGTGATCCTGACCATGACCATGGTGATGTTCACGGCGATGGCGATCGTGCGCGAGCGCGAACGCGGCAATCTCGAACTGCTGATCACCACGCCGGTCTCCAGCGCCGAGCTGATGATCGGGAAGGTGCTGCCCTACATCGGTGCCGGCCTGATCCAGACCACGGTGGTGCTGCTGCTGGGCATCGGCGTGTTCGACGTGCCGGTGCGCGGCCGTCTGATCGACGTCTACGGCGCGGCGATGCTGCTCATCGTCGCCAATCTTTCGCTGGGGCTGCTGGTCTCGACGCGGGCGCAGACCCAGTTCCAGGCGATGCAGATGGCGTTCTTCCTGTTCCTGCCGTCGATCCTGCTGTCGGGATTCATGTTTCCCTTCGACGGCATGCCGCGCGCGGCGCAGTGGATCGCCGAAGTGCTGCCGCTGACCCATTTCGTGCGCCTGATCCGCGGCGTGATGCTGCGTGGCGCCGACCTGCGCGATCTGTGGCCGGATGCGTTGGCCCTGGTGGCGTTCACCGCCGTGACGATGGGGCTGGCGATCGCGCGGTTCCGCAAGCGGCTGGACTGAACGGGGCGAGGCGCGCGCCCCAGCGCGGAAGGATCACGCGCCTTCTCCGAAACCCATGGTCGACCTGCGTCGAGCATGCCGCGCTGGCCGTCAGGGCGCGGGGAGATCGTGAGGCTCGGCCGGGCGCGTCGAAAAGCAGGTCCCTCGCCGAGAGGGACCGGGATGACAGTGGCGATGCTTTCGAACCCAACCGGCTGCCCGTTCGGCGAAAGCGTGTGGACATCCCGGCAACGGACCCGCCCTACAGCGAATCCAGGAACTCGCGCACCGCGGGCCCGAAGCGGGCGATGTCGACCAGGAACGCGTCGTGGCCCTGCGGCGACGGCAGGGCCAGACATTGCGCATCGGCCCCGCCGGCGAGCAGGCCGTCGGCGATTTCCTGCTGCTGCTGGATCGGGAACAGGATGTCGGTGTGCACGCCGATCGACAGCGCGCGGTTCACGCGCAGTTTGGAGAGGCCTTCCTCGCAGGTGCCGTGGCAGGATTCGCCGAGATCGAACCAGTCCATCGACCGGCTGAGGTAGAGATAGCAGTTCGGATCGAAGCGGCGCACGAAGCGGCGCGCGTGGCCTTCGAGATAGCTTTCGACCTCGAATTCCAGACCGAAGGGATCGTCGCCGATGCGACGGTCGGCATCGAGACGGACGCGGCCGAAACGGCCGTCCCATTCCAGCGCCGAACGGTAGGTGATGACCCCGAGCTTGCGCGCCATGCGCATGCCGGCTTCGGGATAGATCTCGTCGCTGTACACGCCGTGGTTCCACTGCGGATCGAGCCGGATCGCCTCGCGCTGCAGCGAGCGGATCGCGATCGAGAACGGCAGCGCGCGCGCGGCGCCGGAAATGTTGATGTGGCCGTGGGTGATCCCGGGATGGCGCTGGATCACGGCCAGCGCGACCATGCCGCCCATCGAATTGCCGATCACGCAGGCCAGACGTTCGATGCCGAAGCTGCGCACCACGTGCGCCGCGGCGTCGGCGCCGTCCTCGACCGACAGTTCGGGGAACGACAGCCGATAGGCCTGCCCGGTGTCCGGATCGATCGAGGCCGGGCCGGTCGAGCCCTTGCAACTGCCCAGCGAATTCACGCAGATCACGAACCAGCGATCGGTGTCGATGGGCTTGCCGGGCCCGAGCATCGCTTCCCACCAGCCGGGGTCGGGATTGTCGGCGTGACTGGCGGCGTGCGCGTCGGGCGAGAGGCCGGTGAGGATCAGGATCGCGTTGCCGGCCTCGGCATCCAGCCGGCCCCAGGTCTCGTAGGCCATGCGTGCGCCGTGCAGCGCGCCGCCGCGTTTCATCGGGAAGGGCGAGGGCAGATCGACGAAGCGCGTGCCGGGAGGAATGAATTCGGTCATCCGTGAAGTCTAACGGTCCGTGACGGGAGCACGGATCGTACGCCATGGATCACCGTTTTTCGTGGCGACGCCCGCAGGGCGCCGACCGGGCCGATGCCGGGATGCGGTCAGTGTCCGGTGACCGTTCGCTGCAGAATCGCCCGCACCGGGCGGTGATCTGAGCCGATCGCCGGGCCGCGCAGGCTTTCGCCGCGGCGCCAGTGCGCGCTGGCGAGCACATGATCGATCGGAATGCCGATATGACCGTCCGGCCAGGTCGTGCCCAGACCGGTGGCGCGGAACAGGCCGCGCGCCGCGGCGCCGGTCATCGCGCTCGACCAGGGCGTGGCGTTGAGGTCGCCGGCGATGATCGTCGGCATGCCATCGCGCCGGGCGTCGTCGGCCAGCGTGTGCAGCAGGAGGTCGCGTTCGGTATGCCAGTGCTCGCCGATCGGCGGCATCGGGTGCACGGCGACGATCCGCGCGGGGCCGTTCGCGGTGGCGACCTCCGCACGCAGTTGCGGGATGCCGTCCACGCTTCTGCGCAGTTCGATCGCGGTCAGCGGGCGGCGTGCGATCAGGCCGATGCCGAAGGCCGAATCGGCCGCGGAGA